>CALAYY010000001.1 GCA_937895465.1 uncultured Clostridia bacterium
GCTCCTTTTAACAGTTTATATCCGCATAGCGGGCATACAGCAAAATACTTCATATGTACTCCTGAGTCTTTAATTTTTTATCTTCCATAATATTTTTTAGGGATTATAGCTTATGAATGCAGTTATCTACTACCCCTAATATCTCGTATTCTTTTACTACGATATCAGGATACGCTCTTTCGCCATTGATATCTTTACTATCGTTTGCAGCTCTTAGTATAACCCTATTTTTTCGAGGCAGATATATTTTTGCTGTAGCCTCGCCGTCTATAAGGGCTATTACTATTTGACCAGGATTGGCTGTATTCTGTTTCTTTACAACAAGGATATCTCCGTCAAAGATACCTTTTTCTATCATGCTGCTGCCCTTAGCTCTTAACATAAACCGTTCTTGCTTACCAAAGAACGCAGTTGGGAGAGCGTAATTGCCTTCTATGTTTTCTATTGCAGTTATAGGTCTTCCACAAGCTACCGAGCCCACAAGCGGTATAGTTACTGTTTCACCCTTTAACAGAGTCTCATCAATCGCAACACTTCCTCTTTCGTCCCTGTCTAATTGACTGCGTTCACGCAGGACCTTGATATATCTAAACACTGTCCCGATATTGGAAAAGTTGCAATGCCTCATTATTTGACGATATGTCGGTGACTTGCCCTCACCCTTCTGATGCTGAGTTATATATTCAAGCACCATATCAAGCTTGTCTTCATCATACGGTTTCACATCATTCCTCCCTAGAAACTTTAAGTTTCTTTACATTATAAACATATGTTTAGTTATTGTCAATAGCTTTATATATACTTTTAAAAAATATTTAAGAGATTATTTTGAAGTTTGTTTAAATAAATTTTTGTGAGCTTCTGGACTGTTAAGAGATTTTTATTTTATAGATATCATCAAAGAAAATTTTGCCTTCGCCTACAACAATATATCTATAGATCTTATCTATTTTGTTTACTTGTCCTTCAACAGTTATATAGTATCCACTGTCATAGCATACGACCTGCACCAAAATGTTTTTACATGCTAAATTTGGGTAAATTTTGCTTTCTGAAAGGTGATATAATCACATAGATATGTAAGTAATACTTTTTATTATCTTCTTCTGATTCATTGCATGCTTTTTGCTGTGTCGTCTAATAAAAAACCCTTTCATAAGAATATCCTATTGAAAAGGCTGTAAATTCGTTATATTAACAATTTAATATATTTTTCTTAATGTAGCTATTATTGACCAAATGTCTTGGGTTTCTTCAATTTATATTTTGGTTTGGTGTAACTTAAAATTCAACATATTATTATGTCAATTTTGCCACTTTGAACATCTATGGCTGAACAATTCCCCATCTTTACTATTCATAGGGATTTTCTTTTGTCAAACTATTCTATTTTCGATATGTATTCTAAAACCTTTTGTGTTACATGCCAAAACATAACAGGAGGTATTGCATTGCCAAGAGCACGATACTGTGCACTCTCTGAACCTATAAGTTCAAATGTATCTGGAAAAGATTGAATACGAGCAACTTCACGCGGAGTAAATCTGCGGTATCTGCCATTAGTATAAAGCACAGGATCAGTACTGTTTAGAGACACTTTGGCAAGATGTGCCCCTACAGTATTGCAAGGTTTTTCCAAATCTTGAGCACGCCCTTTATTCATAGAGTTGCGTTTTCTCATCATGCCTTGTACTGCTCTGTCGCTAAAAAAATATTTCTCATCAGCAACATCATCAATAACTGCTCTCAGCTTTGTGAATTCACTCTCAGAATGGCATACTATATCAGGAAATTCAAATTCAATGCCTAAGTCATCTCTAAAACCAATAATAATCACCCGTTCTCTCTTTTGAGGTACCTTAAAATGAGTTGCATTAAGGATTTTATGTACAACCGTATAACCACATTTCTCAAACTCTTCTATAATCAAAGGGAAAGTAGACTTATTATTTGCTGATAATATGCCTTTTACATTCTCAGCAATAAAACATTTTGGTTGTTTTTCTCGGATAATTCTGCACATTTCAAAAAACAACTTTCCTCTGTCATCCTTAACTCCAAGGCGTTTAGGATTTTGGGCTATAATTGAAAATGATTGACATGGAAAACCGCCTGTTAGAATATCAAAATCGGGTATTTCAGAAGCTTTTATTTCCCGTATATCACGATTATCAGGACTCAATCCAAAGTTTTTCTCAAAAATAGCACAAGCAGCATCATCGATGTCATTAGCGTAAATTATTTCAATATTCGTCTTTGCATATTCATTTCCTAAAAATTCAAAGCCACCAATTAGCCCTAAATCTGTGCCGCCGCAACCACAGAATAATGATGCAACTTTTAGTTTATCCATGTCAACAACTCCTCATAATGCCCAGCTGCGTCTTTAAAGGATATTTCCACACCATTGCGAGGTATCATTTCAATAACACCAGTATCCTTTTTGTATAATCCAACGGGATCTTGAATTATGAACAACTTTTTTGAATGTTTAGAAAGTAGAAGACGGTAAACAAAATATCTATCTTTAATAGTACTCGCAGTATTCCATTCGTTTGTAGTTAAATGAACTTTATTAAACATTAAAGGTTTTGAACTGATAGTTGTTTTTACCTCGATATAACGTTTCTGTTCATCTATTTCAACAGACTGAATATCATAACCGACAGCAAACTGTGTTGGAATACGCTTAATTAAATGAATTAAATCTGCTCTACCCCCGATTTTTACACGCTGGCATTCATGTGAATGCACAATACTCTCGCCCATATCTCCAATATCCTTTGTAACAATAGTAACATCATCATCAGCGAGTTTCTGTTCAAAAACTCTAAGACTCTCCGCTTTCATTTCAGCATATTCTTCAGAAGTTTCAGCAACAAATGCCAACAAGTCGGTTTCAAAATCAGTTTCAGATAATTCACTGTTTGCATACTTAAACCAATCCTCTTTAAGAGCACCAACTTCTTTAACATTACCATTGCGTTTTGCAATCATATCATCGTATCCTGAAAACCATTGCGACGAATTGATAAACCTCAATACCGTTTCATTTTCAAGCGTATTAATAAAGAAATGCTTGCCGTCATGTGTCAAAAGCAAATTAGCGATTTCCATATAGTCAAGAATATCTCCAGCATAACGAACCACATCACCCTTACCGTCATATATTACTTTTGTGGCTCTGTTTGCAACAACTCTATTCCACGCAGAAACAGGAGATTCATTATCCCGAGTACAACGAAGGTCATTAAGAATACAATGACATAACTCTTCTTTTGTTAAAGATGCGCGTAATCCATTGCTCTCTTCGCCAGCTTGTAAGACCTTGAGTATATATTGTGCAGGCTTAAAATGAATGCCTTTCTCTATCATCTTCAATGCCTCGTACGCCTTTACATGCGCACCTGGATATTGAAATGAAAACAAAAATTTTTTGAACATTTCAACTAAATCCTGTTTTTCTGCAAGTTCTTTAGCTCTACGTCCTGCTGCTGTAGTCTTATCATTATATTCTATAAAAAATGCAAATAAAGAAGAAATTTCTGTTCGCCAATTGTTAATTGTCTTCACTGTGCGGATAGCATTTCCAGGATAACTTTTAATTGCAGTGTTCAATCTATCATTGAACTCAGTGCGCTGTAAATTAGGCAACGACGAAATTTCTGTTGCCATAAATAATAAAACATTCTCAATATCGCTCTTAAATCTAGGGCGCACATGATGCAATCTAAAATAATATTCTGCAGGTATTATATATTTTTTCATTTTTAACCCTTATTCAACAACTTCTTGACCTGATCAGCTATTTTTTCAGCCATCAGTGGAGGAACAGCATTACCAACTTGTCTAAACTGCTGTGTTTTGTTTCCTATGAAAATGAAATCGTCTGGAAAAGATTGTATTCTGGCACACTCTCTTACTGTCGGCACGCGGTTATATTTATAATGAAAATGATGGCGATGTCCAGTATCGATTGTCGGTGCAGGCTTATTGTCGGAAAATCGCGTCCATGCCACATTAAAATTACGAGTATTATTATAATCTTTAGGCAAGTCTTTATAATTTCCTCCCGGCGGAATAAGGGCTATTGTCTTTTTGACATATTCAGAATGTCGTGCTGCAATATGATTTTTGACCATACTTGACTTTCTGCGCATTAGCTTTTGGTAATCGTTTAGAGGTACGGTTGCATATTGCATTTCTTCTGAACCCAAAAAATCATCAAGTGGTGGCAAATCAGATAAAGCTTCTTGGCAAGTTATTTGCACTTTATCAAAAGGGGGATATGTAAACTCTCCATTTTTATGTCCAACAAAAATAACCCTGCGACGGTTTTGTGGAACTCCATAATTAGAAGCACACATTATTTTATACTCAATTTTATAGTCCATAGCCATAAATTTTTCTAAAATACTATCCTTAATAGCTCCACCAAAAAGTCCAACAAGCCCTGGAACATTTTCTATTATAAATATACTTGGACGTATTTCATCAACTAAACGAATAAATGAAAGGTATAATTTGTTTCTCGGATCGTCAAGTTCCCTTGGTCCTGAAAGTGACATTCCTTGACATGGTGGACCCCCTACGATAACATCTATATTTGCTTCACCAATAACTCTTTTAATATCTGTATAAGTTATTTTAGTAATATCACTACAAATTGATTTTGAATTTTTATGGTTCTTCTCAAAAGTCTTCAATGCCGCTACATCATTATCAATTCCAAGTAGAACATTAAACCCTGCCATCTCAAAACCGTATGATAAACCTCCGGCTCCGCAAAATAAATCTATAGCATTATAGCTCATTGTTTTGACTCTTTCGTTCTAAACCTTGCATCATTAGGTTTTAATGCTGAAGCAGGGATGACCCAAAATTCTCCAAGCTTGAAAACACCTTTTATACGGCCTTCTAAGCATAGCTTTTGCACTCTGCGTTGCGTAATATTCCATTTTTTGGCAGCTTCTGCGGCTAATAAATACTTTCCCATAGTGTAACAAGTTTCCACACTTTTGGTAATCCTCATTTTTCTAACGCTGGCGAAAGGTTAAACCGATGAAAAAAAGAGGCTTCTCAAAAGTTCAGCACTAATGAAAAGCCTCTAGCTGTAGTGTTTTTATGTTGCTTCCG
>CALAYY010000002.1 GCA_937895465.1 uncultured Clostridia bacterium
ATAATTTATATGAGATTATTTATTATATTAACGCAAACGGGATCTTAAATTGTAGCCCTAATAAAATTGATGTTAACGACGGATTTTTATATTTTTACGATGCAGACATGTCAGAGTCTGAAGAACTAAAGTTTAGAGCTGAGTCCTTTATTCTTCTAAAACCAAATGTTCTCCATTCAGAAGTTCATAATACAGAAGCATCAATAGTGACCTTAGGGTTTATTATTTCTAATCCAAACTTGAAAATTGATGACAACAGTACATATATTAATAGGATTCTGGAAGAATATAAAAAAAAGCAGTTCGGCTATGATATAAAAATTAATTGCTTAATAGCTGAAATGCTAATACATGTAAAAAGAATACACGCAAATTTTGGTTCAACTAAAGAGCCTATTGATAATTGCATAACTTATATAGACGAATATTTTATGGATGATATTAACGTCTCAGAATTAGCTCAAAACACTGGATATTGTGTAGATTATTTTTCGCTTTTATTTAAAAATAAAACAGGCATTAGTATTAAACGATATATTTTAAATAAACGATTAGAACTTGCTAAACAACTTCTGAAGAACACTTCTTTATCCGTTACACAAATTAGTGAAAATTGCGGATTTAAATATTCTAGTCAATTTACAAAAATGTTTATTAAATACAATAACTTATCTCCATTACAATACAGACAAAACCTGAAAAAGCTTATTTAAATAAATCGTATTTTTCACGTACTTTTTTTCATTAACAAATAAAAAAAGTTTATGTTATTCATTAATCAAGTTTACGGTTTGAATTCCGGCTTTTTTCAGCATAGATAATTCACTGCCTACACAAAACATTTTCATATCAACTTCTTTAGACTTTTTTAGATAGTTTTGATTAGATGTAATAATCCCAGAAACTTTATCTAGGTCATGTGCAATCTTTGTCACGTTTTCTATTGCTTCTAACACCTCTTGGGCATTATCGTTATTAACACAATCCATCTCACAAGACAAATCATTTGGACCCATAATAAAGCCGTCAACACCCTCCGCCTGCATTAT
Organism: uncultured Clostridia bacterium; assembly: GCA_937895465.1. Lineage (GTDB taxonomy): Bacteria > Bacillota > Clostridia > Christensenellales > DUVY01 > DUVY01. Next base: position 1,050 of record CALAYY010000002.1, read on the forward strand.
TTCTCGGGCATTCTTAACACCTTGTATAGTTTCAATTTGAGCTAAGACCTTAGTTGCTTGATTGGCTTGTTTCATATAGTCCAATAATGCAGGCGGATCATATAGTGTGTGCGCTCTCATTGTAGAAATTCCTCTTTTGCCTATGGGCGCATATTTGGCATATTCAACCACTTTTTTAATATCGTCAGGGGTATTAGTCATTTGGAGCATTAGCCCGTCCGCTCCCATATCCATAAATTTAATAATATCCCGTCTCGAATTATCAGCAAGCCGTATTATTACTTCTATGTTGCAAAGCTTAGCTGTCATGATAATTTTGGAAATATCGCTATAATCAAATCCACCGTGTTCATTATCCAGTATAAAAAAGTCAAAACCTGACTTCTTTAGGATAACAGGCATACTGGAAAAAGGTATTTCAGACAGCATCATTCCTGCCAATCTATTTTTCATTCGTATATTCCTCCGCTAAAATTTTTAAGCCGTTAAGCGCATCCGCTGTTTCATTGAAAGTATAAGGAAGCCCTATATTTTTCAAAACTTCTGTTAATAATTGTTTTTGATAATTAACCACTCCGCCTGTAACCAAAATCTTGGCTTTTTTGGGTAGTTTTTTTATGGCATTCAAATAATTTTGAGTAAGCTTATCTTCTAAGTCTTGTCCTTGATAATTTTGTATGACTTTTCCGCCCATAAGCCTTGTAACCGTGCAAAGCGTCTTATCAAAAAAATAAGGTCTTGATTCAAAATCACCTTTAATAAAGGTGTCGCTTATCGCACATAATTGCCCTGCTGTGCCCAAGTTTAAAATATATGTATCTGTTTGAGCCCCACAGCCTAAGATTGCCGCCTGTTGATCGCCCACAGGTGAAAAGACATTGATGCCTTTATAACGCCCTACAATCTCCACATCGTATGATGCTACAGGCAGTCTAAATTGAGTTTTTTCGGCTTGCCGTGTCACTACATTATAAAACCCGGAAGGAGCTGCATCTGTAATATGTGTTGCGTTGTTATTGGTAAGGTAATATGCTATATATGAGCCAAGAGTGAAAAATTCGTATGCTTTTTGATATTTTTCAGGATTTAGTTGACTTAATGCGAAAACACTTGCTCTAGGCAAATTAGGCTTTAAATCCACACCTTGTTCTTTTGTTATTATATATGGAAACTCTATTAAAGCTGCCCTTTCGTCCTGCCATGATATATAATCGGTAATAGGATTATAATCTTGGTCTGCCAAAACATAACCGTGCATTTGGGTGGAAATAAAAATATTTTTAATGTTCTTAGAATTATTTATTATATCATCAATTATATATATTATTTTTTCAAGCTGTACTTCAAAATATGGCGGCGGCAACTGTTTGCTTTTAGGAAAAGCAGTTTTACATACCTTTAATTCAGACGTGTTGTCGTCTGTAGTCCATTTTATATTGGTGCTTCCTATGTCTATAAGTAAGTTTTTCATCTTCATTCTTCTATTGTGTGTTCTACAAAATATATATCATGACGGTTAAGTTCAAAAGAAAATAAGATGCGCTTGCCGTCATCACTTATAATTCCATCAGGATAAGATAAATAACCTTCAAAGTCAATCAAGTCTTTTTTATATCCCCAAGTTTTTAGATTATCGTAGCTAATCCATACTGATAAAGGATTTCTATTAATCAAGTCGACAGATGTTGAGTTATTAGGAGTGTTTAACAAAATTATCTCACCTTGCTTACCTCTGATTAATTTGGGCTTATTGCCAGGATTGGGAATATCAGTTTTATATGCTTGTGCCCATGTCAACCCTCCATCAAAAGAATTACTTCTCCACAAATATCCCGTGCCTGTAAATCTCAAAAGCATTACAAGATTATTGTCATCTAATTCTACCACAGTAGGCTCGGACCATTGCCAAATACGTCTATTATTATATTTCATAGGCAATCTTACTGTACTGCTAATGGCATAATTATGTTCATTGTCTTTATCTATTAATAATACCCCATTTTCTACAAAATCTATATCTGCTTTCCATATAAAATCATTTTTTTCTCTTAATTCTCTATTAAAATCTTGAGTCTTTGGATAATTCTGAAAAGCAAACAGTCTTTTACCGCTTTTTAGTTCAATGCCGCCTCTGATAAATACAAAACTTTCAAACCATTTTATATTGCCATAGTTTTTCCAAGTAAGACCGTCATCACGGCTGATAAGTATTATATGTTCATAATCGATAAATTTTCCGTTATGAATTGTTAGATATGCTGTTATTACGCCGTCAAAAACAGTCACTTCAGTACAGTACACCGCCTTATCTTTAACAGGAAAAATATCTAACGGCTTAGACCAAGTCTTGCCGCCATCCACACTTTTAAAAAGATAAACTTTGTTTTCAATTGCAGGCTCAGTAACACCGCCGCATTGAGATACAATAATCAAATCGCCTCTAGGCGGCTTTCTCAAAATCGCTTCACAAGATAAACAATCTCTATGAACTAACTTGATGTTTGTCATTATTTTTTTCCTTTTCAAAAATCTAGAACACCTCCAAAAAACAGAGGTGTTCTAAGATATAAACATTTTAGTTTATTTGTTTTTTATAAAACCAAAAAGCAATAAAGTCAACACCATAAAAGATGCTGTTGATATTGAAGACTTGCAACCTTTTTTTGCCTGCTTGTTATCATCTTCTTTTACCAATTGAACCCTTATACTAAGTATATCTTTGCCGTCTTGCAGATATAGCGGCATAGAATCTACAATAAATTCAAAGATATAGTATCCTGCAATGTCTTGCTTATAGCCTTTCGAGCTCCAAGAGCCATTGAGAGTATGTTCAATTCCTTGTTCATCTGTTACGACTATTTCTGTAGGTAATTGTGCTCTTATAGATGAGGAAGTTGTACCTACTTTTTCGGTTATAGTTCTATTAAAGGCGTTGTTTACAGACACAATATCTAGATAATTTCCCGTTTTGGATATTATACTTTTATAGATGCTGACATCAGAAACATATTGCCCTGCCTTTATATCGTCTTCAGTCATTACACTCAAACGGATTTCTTTTTCAATATATCTGCCCTTGTCCCAAACTACATATATGTTGCCATCAGTTTCATAAGCACTGGGATAACTTACATCATCCCTTTTATCTATAGATATTGAATATGGCCATGTATTGCCGTCATCCGTAGAAAGATATGCTCTAATGTCAGAACGAGAAGAGCTGGTATCATGATTGACCATCAGCAGATTGCCACTGGATAGCTTGCAAATAAAAAACTTAGAACCCGGTCCAATATATGGTTTATCCAAATTGTTTTGATAAACTGACCATGTTGCTCCATAATCGTCTGAATAAGCCATTTCCACTCCGCCAACAGTGCCATTTTCTAGGCGGCTTAATAAAATTAATTTGCCTGTAGAAGTCTGCACTATCTGAGATTCGGGCCATCTTCTTGCAGCGTTAGCCGAGCTGGTGATACTTGATTTTTTAATCCAAGTAAGCCCTTTATCCAAAGAAGAATAAATGCGTGTTTCTCCAGGGTGACTTTCACCTATTCTTGTTTCTGAAGTAAACAGCCATTCTTCTTGACCGTCTTGATTAATAATGGCAACAGGAGGTTGATTGGTCTTAAAACTTCCTATTATTCTTGGCTCTTGCCAAGTCATATCTTTAACATCTTGTGCATCTGCATTAATAAATTTAACACCCCAAAGATATGACTGCAAATAAAAAAGCCACATATTGCCGTCCGGATCTATCCATAGATTAGGAACGACATTCATAATGTTTTTTCCATCCAAATCAGGATGATCGATTATTATATAAGGTTCTATAAAAGTCTTTCCGCCGTCATCGCTATATGCCATAACAACATAATTAAAAGGGTCTGGTTCTTTTAATCCGCCTGTATACCAGCACACCCATATTCTGTTGCCTGTTTTTACGACAGAAGGCAGTCCTTGCCAAGTTCTATCTGAAGGCTTATATGTTTCTAATTTGGGAATATAAGTTTTGCCGCTGTATGTTATTTCTGTTTTACCGTCTGCTCTATGGTCAACTAATGAGTTTATAAGCTCATCAGTAGCTATCCTGACCGTTGACGGTTCATTCCACTCCTTGCCGGAAGACGTGTAATCTTCCGGTAAAGGAGCAAAAAACGGCTTGGCTTTAATTGTATGTGTATTCCAAACATTCATCATGCTTCCTGTCATAGCCAACATAATTAGTAATAGTATAAATATTTTTTTCATCTTACCTTATCTTTTAAATGCAATCACTAACGATACAAATGCAAGCGAAATTATTCCGGCTAATGCTGCTACCGCACTTTTGCATGATCCCTTAGGTTTAGCCGGAAGTTCTTTGTTGTCCCATTTTGCATAAATTGTAATATCTTGATCTGTACCATCAGAAATTTCTGTAATTACTTCACCTTCAAAATTTGCATTATTATACCAGCCCAAAAACTCGGCATTTTCTTTAATAGGATCGCTTAATTCAAAACCTTTTAAGTATGTAAATGTTTGAAAATTATCTTCTGAATTAACGCCTCCGTTTAGTTCATAAGTTATGGTATAATTCTTTAGCTGATATTCTACATTTACCGAAACGGAATCAGTCACCGTAATACTGAAATTATTATTTTCATCCAAAATAGCAGTTTTGGCCTTTTCATCGTTTTCAAAAGCATAAGTAACTGACTTTACCTCATAACCTTTATTAGGTGTAATTGAAAAATCAACTGAAGTTCCTGAAATCACCTTGTTGTTTGAATCAGTGCCTATAGCAACATCAGCAACTTTCCCTTCCAAAAGCCCATTGGCACTTGTCATAGTAATAAGATTAGGCTGATAAAGAGTATCATCTGTTATAAACCTTACATTACTGATTTTTGCAGCAGTATCTATATTAAGCATATCGTTATTGTTATAATCCAGATATATTACAGGATAAACAACATCGGGCGCGCTAGACCATCCTGAGCCTGTCCAACTGTCTGCATTAAAAGGAATATAAATCGAGCCTTTAAAATCGCCAGGCATAAATGAAGTATTACCTGTTTTAATAAGTCCTGATTCCAAAATTCTGCTCTGATTAGATTTTGAATTGGATGTTTGATAGACAATATCAGTATAACCCAAAGCTGAGTTGTTGCCTGCTCCTAATCTTATAGCAAGCTGTAAAGCTGTCTGTGCTTCATAATCAAAAATTAAGCCCTTAATGCCAAGATCCTGAAGATGTACCATTCCGTCTTCACTACTAACCATCTCTTCAGGGAAAATCCAGAAAAAATAATTTCTTGTTGCCGTAGAATTGTCCTGACTTATACTACCCTGAGCGTATGAACCTGTGAAAATAATATCACCTTTTTCCAAATATGTTACATCCATAATATCTTCAATTGTATACGTATTGCCGACCTTATCAAGACCTGCATTATAAATATTATAGTTGTCTGAAGATGGAGTCCAAATATTTGTTACGGTCATAGCTCCAGAGAGAGCATCAAAATTAGAAGAAATACCTATCTTTCCAACATTAAAGTTAGTCTGGGCAAGTTTTGTTGCAACAGTTACAGAAGTAATATTATTAGCACCTGCAAAAGCACTCATAGGAATAATTACTTGTCCCATAAAACCTTGAACAGTTCCGCCGTTGATTGTTACTTTAGTATTTTTATATGCTGGTAAAGTTATTGATGCTGAAGTTGCGTTGGATAATTCATTTCTTTGATTAACTAGATAATAATCTGATTGGGTCATTGCAATATCGTTGACCATAACAGTAATATCAGACTTTGCCACTGCAATTAAATTATGCATATCAATAACCAGAAAATCGTTTGAATTCACGCTTTGATTAAGATTGCCTGCAGTAATACCTCCTACGGCATAAACATAAGCAGTTTCCATCAAAGCATAAAGCCTTGCTTCCTTATTAGCATTGATGTTTACAGCGTCATACTCTGCAAAAATAGTGCCTTCATACGCATTTTGATAAACAAAAAATGTTCCTTGTTGATACTCGTACTGTGTCAACTCTTGCGCTGACACTTTTTCTTTTTTTATAAAAAAGAAGCTAGCACATGCCGTTAGCATAAGAGCAATAACCAAACTAGATAAAAGCAACTTTCTTGTCAATTTAATCATTTTTCTCTCCTTTGTACCTTTTTATTTATTTTATGCTGATTGATGCAAACAACAATCCAGCATATAATGCAAAAATTTTTCTATATCTGCTGACTTACAAACCTGCACATTTCCATTGTCGTCTAAAGCCATTTTTACACTGCCGCGGCAATCCTTATCAGTCATAACACTGCAATAGTATCTTTCAAAAACGTAAAAATCTTCAAGTATAGACCCTAATGTCAGCGGATCATGAAGGCAGACAGGTCTTGAATATTCAAAATCTTTTAAATATTTCTTCATCATTGCTGTTACAAGCATAATGCCTTCATCTTGACTATTATAAAATTGATCAATCATATGCTGCTCAAGAATACATTTTTCGGTAACATCAATTGGAATTAATTTTATATTTATTTTTGAATCCATAACAATTTCAGCGGCTTCAGGGTCACATCGAAAGTTCCATTCTTTTCTGTTATAATTATAAGAGCCTCCCATAATTACCAGTTCTTTAATTCTTTCTATACTATCAGGATATTTTTTAATCCATATAGCTATATTAGTAAGCGGTCCTAAAGCCAAAATCGTCAACTCGTTTTGTTGTTTTTGCACATGCTTCTCTATAAAGTCAGCAATATCATCTTTCAAATATTTTTCATATTCCATTGAAGGCATGAAATGCGGAATTTGAATTTTTCCGTTTTTATCTATTCTTTCAAATGAATACATTTTTAACGGCTCACAAAATGGCTCGTCTATACCTGCACATACTTCTATATCAACGCAATTTAATTTGTTTAATAATTGTCTGGTTATTTGAGCACGCTGAGCTGCATTTCGATAAACTGTTGATATCGCCTTAATATCTATTTTTTTTGATTTTAATGCTAACAATATTGCAAATGCATCATCAATGTCATCCCCAATATCAGTATCAATTAAAACATTAATCTTGTCTGTCATCAAAAGCTCCTCATTTTAATCTTACCGATATTACTCGCTGATTTTAATGTAATCCGGTATATCTTTCTTGTAATCTGTTGTATGGCCTAAAAGTTTTATGGCTGCTGGAGAATAATCAGGATTATTTTTTGGCCATGCATATTCTAAACCAATCTTAGCTTTATAATCCAAAAAGCATGCGTTTTGATAGTCAAGCCAATCTTTGTATCCATAAATTGTTGCTTCCTGCATAGCATTTTGCCATAAAGACCTAACTTGAGCTTCAGAACTAGCCATAACCATAGACGGCAAATAACGTATCCACATAGCCTCAAGTTCTTCTTGAATGTCCACTATTTCAAGATAATAATTCAGATCAGAAACATCCATTCCGTATTTGAAGTTGTTTCGCGGATAAGTATAAGGTATTAAAGGAGCTTTGATGTTATATCTTACATAAAATTGATAGGTATCTATTTCTGAATCAAATTCAGAAGTCATCATTACATACATGGGATTTTGAAGCAGGCTAATTTGCTTGAGGCCCGAACTATACCAAGTATTAGCTGTTGAGCCCAACAAATCTTTTGCATAATCAGTCCATCTTATTTTTCCGTAAGTATATGTATGCTCTATTTGAGTATTGTCGGACAACGTTATTGTTTCTGTCTGACCCGGCTCTTTTATGAATTCAAAAGTTTTGCCTTCTTCACCGTAATAACATTCTCTCTGACCCTGTTCACTCATCAAATAATCAAACACCTTTATAATTCTGTCGGGACGCTTACAATTAGTTGTAATCATATTGACACGATAGCCTTTGCCTGCCAAATCCAATAATATAGGAGCCTCTTTGGCATCATTAGTTAAAACAATTGGAACATATTCATAGCTGTCATCAAATTGCTTTATGGAAGCGTTGTAGCCCGTAGCACTTCTTCCTGCAAAACCCTTAGAATAATTATGTGCAGCACCGATTACTGCAAAAGGACGTCCGTTTTTGATATGAGTATTAATGTCTCCAGAGCTATACCCAAAATTAGAACTTATAACGAGTTTTTCTCTATACAACCTATTCATAAAATTCAGTACTTCCAAAAACTGATTCGTACCAAATTCGTAAACCAAATTACCTTGTGCATCTTCCTTGGGCACATTAAAGTATTCGCTTAACGCACTAACGGTTTCAGATATAGAGCCTGATGCTGCTTTTTTTGGAAACGGTGAGAACAAAACTGTCGGGTTTGAATTATCAAGACCGTAATTACTTTTAACCCATTTGCACATATCTATAAACCCTTGTTTTGTAGTCACAATCTGATCTTCATTAAAACTTGGG
>CALAYY010000003.1 GCA_937895465.1 uncultured Clostridia bacterium
CCGCTAAAAACAACAGCGAAATCATTTCTGTCTTTTAATAATTCTTCAATCAAGGCGTATTGTGCGTCAGGTAATCTCATATGTCTTCTGTCATAGCCTTCACTTTCAAAGTCTTCCGTAAGCCCAATAAACACTATAACATTTTTATAATTATTACAAGCTTCTACTGCCTTAGAGATTAATTGATAATCAACAATTTTAGAAGAGAGGTCATAACCTTCAATATAATCATATTGAATTTTTTGAGCTTTCAAACCGTCTAAAACACTAACAACTTTAGTTGGTATTATCTTTGAGCTTCCGCTGCCTTGATATCTTGGATGTTTTGCCAAAGCCCCAATAACCAATAGCCTTTCGTTATCCATAAACGGTAACAAGTTATCATCATTTTTTAATAGCACTATTGATTTTTGTGCAATTTCCTTTGCTAGTTCATGATGCTGTTCAAAATCAACATTGTATGAATTTGAAGTATTGTTTACCTTTTCTATCAGTTTTAAAATACGTAAAACGCAACAATCAATTTCATAAGTTGTTATTTTGCCGTCTAAAACGGATTTTAAGACGTTGTTATAATTGTACTTACCAGAATATGGAAATTCAATATCAAGTCCTGCCAAAATGCCCTCTGTCCTGTCATCGACAGCACCCCAATCGCTGATTACAATGCCGTCATAGCTCCAAGAATCTCTCAATACATCAGTAAGCAGATATTTGTTTTGGCTCACATAAACGCCGTTGAGCTTGTTATATGAGCACATAACAGTCCATGGCGAGCTTTCTTTAATTGCTATTTCAAATGGTTTTAAATAAATTTCATGCAAAGTTCTTTCGTCAATTTCTGAGCTTACTATAGCTCTATAAGCTTCCTGATTATTACCGGCAAAATGTTTTAACGATGTTCCTACACCTTCAGTCTGAACACCATTAATATATGAAGCCGATAGTTTTCCAGCAAGATTTGGATCTTCAGAAAAATATTCAAAATTTCTGCCGCATAAAGGCGATCTTTTTATATTGGTACCAGGACCAAGAATAATATTTACATTTTCCTTTTTGGCTTCATTGGCAATTGCACGACCCATTCTTTCAATAATGTCAATATCAAAGCTACATGCTGAAGTTACAGCAGGAGGAAAACATGTAGCTTTTGCAGTAGATACACAGCCTTTTTCTTGGATTTCCTTTCTAAGTCCATGAGGGCCGTCCGAAACTTTTATGCTGTTGATATTAAGACGCTCAATACCTTGTGTGTTCCACCAGTCAGCGGCAAAAAGTAAGGAAATTTTTTCTTTAAGGGTCATCTGAATAAAAACATCATTGATATCCATAAATATTATCCTTATTTTATTTATAAAATCATTTTAATTCATTAATAAGCTAATGTCAATATTGGCGTTAAATACAACTAAAACTTATACATCCAAAAATGCTTTGATATAGAAAAAGAGCGCAATATCTTTTTTGATACTGCGCTCTAAATATTATTTTGCGTATTCTGTACTTCTAAGCTCTCTTATCACATTTACTTTAATCTGACCTGGATATTCAAGCTCATTTTCAATTTTCTTAGCTATTTCTTTGGCAATAAATATTGTAGAATTATCATCAACTTCTTCAGGTTTAACCATAATTCTTACTTCTCTTCCTGCCTGTATTGCAAAAGACTTTTCAACTCCTGCAAAAGAATTGGCAATTTCTTCCAACTTCTCTAATCGTTTTACATAGTTTTCAATAGATTCTCGCCTAGCTCCGGGACGTGCACCCGAAATCGCATCCGCTGCCTGAATAATTACCGCTTCAGCCGTTTCAGGCTCAATGTCGTTATGGTGAGCAGCTATACAATGTATTACATCTTTATTTTCTTTATATTTTTTTGCTAAATCAACGCCTATAGAAATATGCGTTCCTTCAACTTCATGGTCAACTGCTTTTCCTATATCATGTAACAGTCCTGCACGCTTACACAAAGCGACATCTACTCCAAGTTCTGCAGCAATAACACCTGCAAGATGCGATACTTCAATTGAATGCTTCAAGATGTTTTGACCGTAACTTGTGCGGTATTTTAACCGTCCTACTAATTTAACAAGTTCTGGATGAAGCCCGTAAACTCCTGTTTCAAACATAGCGTTTTCGCCGGCTTCTTTTATCTGATTATCTACATCCTTTCTGACTTTTTCAACAACTTCTTCAATCCTTGCTGGATGAATTCTTCCGTCTGCTATAAGCTTTTCTAAAGCAATTCTTGCTACTTCTCTTCTTACAGGGTCAAAGCCTGATAAGATAACTGCTTCAGGTGTATCATCTATAATCAAATCAATTCCAGTAGCACTTTCTAATGCTCTGATATTTCGTCCCTCACGCCCTATTATTCTTCCTTTCATCTCATCATTAGGCAAAGGAACAACAGACACCGTAATTTCTGCAGTATGTTCTACGGCACACTTTTGCACAGCAAGGCTAATTATTCCTTTTGCTTTCTTTTCTGCCTCTTCTTTAGCCGTTTGCTCAATATTTCTTACAAGCACTGTAGCATCTTTTTTGGCTTCGTCTTCAAACTCTGCTATCAATAATGCCTTTGCTTCGTCTTTGGTCATTGAGGCAACTTTTTCAAGCTCTTTTACGATTGTAGCTTCTTTTTCTTTTAATTTTTCCCGCTCGTGTTGAAGTTCTTGTTCTTTTTGTGTTAGATTTTTGCCGGTTTGTTCTAAAGATTCCAATTTTCTTTCAATAGTTTCTTTTTTCTTGTCAAGGTATTCTTCTTTTTGAATTATACGGCTTTCTGATCTTTGAATTTCATTGCGTCTTTCTTTTACTTCTTTATCAAAATCTGTTCGCAATTTATGCACTTCTTCTTTGGCTTCTAATATTGCTTCTTTTTTGATTGTCTTGGCATCTGTATTAGCGTCTTTGATAATTTTGTCAGCAGTTATTGTCGCACTGCCGATTTTACTTTTTACTATTTGAGCATTTATAATATAGCCTATAATAAGTCCTATTAATAATGCCACGATAGGTAAAACTATCAAAAGAACGGTTTCACCAATACTAGCCAAAATGTTCAGCATATTGCCGTTCATTTTTTACCTCCTATTCAATTTTCAATATGCGTATATGACTTATATGAATCATCTAATTATTAAAATAAATCAAATGCATTAATTTATTTTATCTAATACGATTTCAAATGTCAACTTACTTTATAACGATAAAGCATTTTTGTTACTTGCAGCATATTCCTTAACCTTTGATTCAATTTCTTTACAAAGGTCAGGCTTGCTTACAAGTAATTTGCGTACATTATCCTTACCTTGTCCGATTTTTTCTTCATTGTAACTAAACCATGAACCGCTTTTTTCTACAATTCCAAACTCGATTGCATAGTCAAGTATGCAGGACTCATTAGAAATACCTTCACCGTAAATAATATCAAATTCTGCCTGTTTAAAAGGAGGTGCCACCTTGTTTTTTACGATTTTCGCT
>CALAYY010000004.1 GCA_937895465.1 uncultured Clostridia bacterium
CTTCTACATAATTCTGTGCTTTTTCACCGACGGTGTCTTTTACCGTCAGTCTTATCTTTGCCTTAGAAAATAACCCCCCTGCTGAAAGAACTTCCGTATCAACCTTATCTAAAGAACAGCCTAACTGCTGCAATCCTTTTTCGATAGCCAGTTCTACGGTTTTTTCCTGCACTTCTACACTTTTCATATTATTACCTCTATCTTTATTGAATTGTTTTTTTGCTTTATTTTATTATCCTGCGGGCATAAGGCGACTCTGCGTCTTGTTCTTTTCTTTCCATAAGCTTTAAAATACCCGAAGATATAAGGTTAATTAAAAGCGTCATTGCGGAGTTGACTGCCATATAAAGCGTAAATGCCGAGGTCTGAGACAAAGCAAAGTAACCAATCATAACGGGCATTATAAACATCATAATCTTCATAGAACCCATGGCACTTTGCTGGGTAGGATCTGCATTTGCCTTTTGCTGACGCATACTCATCCAAGTATTAAGGACATTAAGTCCTATAGACAAAATAACCAAAATAAGCAATCCGTTCCATTGCCCTTTATATTTATATTGTATTATGCCCATTACATCATTATAATCCACTTCGGCGTTTTCTTTAATACCGGTAAGAGCATAAAACTCTGATTGAGAGTGAATGGGATTATTCCAAGTATCCGCACGCCATATATTTTTTATCCATAAAAATGAGTCTTTGGCTCTTACTTCATATTCCTCATAAACATTAGACTGAGCTATATATTTTACAACATGGTCATAATGTCTTTTTGTAGCCGGTGTCTGAACATTTTCTAAGGTAAAAACATTATCGCCTTTTTGAATTCCTACAAAACCTAATTCTTCTTGAAGCATTTCAACAATTTCTTGGTCAGTCTTGTCCTTAGTGTCGCCCAAAAGCGAAACCTGATAATCAAACCATTGCTCGTTTTCTAAATTGACTTCGTCTATTTTGGTTTGAGTGATATCTTTTGAATAATACTCAATATTCTGGTTATAGACCGCTTTTAGATCGTTATAAAACTTGGTATTAAGCACCTTAGATGTTCCGGTATAACCTGAAATCAACGTGATAAAAACAATTAACGGAACAAGCATGGCAATACATGACGAAAACATGCCGTAACCGTATTTTTTATACAAAACGCTTCTTTTTTTCTGAAGCTCTGCAGGATTATTGGCATACTGCTTGGACAATTTGTCCAATTCAGGCTGCATTTTTTTCATAATTTTGGAGTTGTCAAGAGACTTTTTTCTGTTAAAAAAATCAATAGGTGCCAAAATCAATTTTATTGCCACAGTCAAAAATATAACACGCCAGCCATAGTTCTGAATAAAGCCCAGCACATCCATAATAAGCCATTTCCAAAATGTCGTGGTGAAAGCCTCGGCTATTATTACATTAACCATTTCATATCTCCTTTGGGATTGTCAGGAACAGGGTCAAATCCGCCTTTGTTCCAAGGCACACAGCGTAATAATCTTTTTGTGCCCAAAATAATACCGTACAAGCCAAACTTCTTGATAGCTTCTGCCATATAGGACGAACAGGACGGCGTATAGATACAGCTGTCGGGTAATAGCGGCGAAATCGCCATTTTGTAGAACCTGACCAAACTAATAAAAATCCACTTCATACGCCTTAAGTTTTGATTGAGGTTATTATAGAATTGGCTTGTTTTATGGCGTGTGTAACATAATTTGATATCAAAGAATAATCCGAATTAGAGAAATCAAAGTTATTATTTGCCACAAAGATATAATTATAACCCTTTATCATATTGTCAAGATGTGTCCTGACACTTTCTCGGATAAGGCGTTTTATGCGATTTCTAAAAAACGCCTTACCTATTTTGTTGCTTACAGAAATTCCAATTTTAATGCCAGTCTGCTTTGATTTTACAAAAATCAAAGAAATTGCATTTGTTCTGATGCTTTGTCCGTTACGATATATATAGCGAAATTGAAAATCTTTCTTTAAACGATACTTTTTGTTAAGCATCGGTTAAATTATTTTTTACCCAGCGGTGCAACAGCTACAAGCTTTCTGCCTTTATTGCGTCTTCTTTTTAATACTCTTCTTCCTGCCGCGCTTTTCATTCTTTCCCTAAAACCATGGACTTTGGAGCGGGTGCGCTTTTTAGGTTGATAAGTCCTTTTCATTATATAATCCTCTCTTTAATTGGTCGTGATAATTTTACAAAGGTTATTATATCTGTAATTATTATCCTAGTCAAGCAAGCTAAAGTATGTCTTGTTAGGATTTTTTTATTTTTGATAAAAATACTGTTATTGACAAATGCCTGACACTGTATTGTTAAAAATAATGTTAAGAGTTAAATAAAAGGTCAGTCTGTATTAGAGGCAATGTTTTGATTATCTTTAGCTTCCATATTGTCTGATTTTATGTTTTTTTCTAACTCCAAATCATCTTCTTCTATATTATAGATGTCTTCTATTAATGATAAAAGCTCAGTATTGTTTTCTTCTATTGCTTTTTTCCGTGCAGCCTCATAGTCAGATACATCATGAAGCAAAAGTTTGCCAAACAAATTCTTTTTGGTCTTTAAGGAAACATATCCCACAAGACTTACCAAAGCACCTCCTACCATCATAACAATCATATCTATCATAGTATCAACAAGCCCTGTGCCTTGTGAATAAGCATTGACTCCGCTGCCTGTTCCGACAATTCCGTCTTTCCATCTTTGCATATTGATTTTAAATATAGAATCCATAGAAAACTCAAATATTTCCCACATATAGCTTACTGCCAAAGAAAAGCAAAATGAAAAAAGCGAAACAAAAAACGGAGAAAGCTTTTTGTGCTCGTCATTGTTATTATTGAGCATGTTGACCATAGAAAAGCCCAGTAAGGCAAATATAAGTCCGTTTAAAGTATGCAGTACTTTATCAAATAGCGGAACATGGTCATAAGCTCTAAATATCTCGCCCAAAATAAAATGTGCATATATCAGCAACACCGCTACAAGCTGTAATACGGACGGAATATATATCTTAAATTTGTGCTGAATTAATGCGGGTATATTAATTGTAACAAGACCTGCTAGGCATAAGCCTATATGCATAATACTGCTTTCTATATCTGCATATCTACGCACAAAAAGATTAATTACCGATGCAATCAAGATTAATACTATAGAAGCCTGCAAAAGCAAAAAGACCAGCTTAGTAATTAGAGCTGTTTTTGATAATTCACGCTTAATTTTGCGTAAACGCTTTTTTGCAATCTTTCGGTGCTGCCGTTTGGCTTTTCTTTCTAATTTGGGCATACTACTCCTATTGCATTGATAGTATTAACAAAAAAATTAATATCTAGCCCTTGACACGTATAGGCAGTACGAGATAGAGATAATCTCCATCGCCTACCGAGGTAATAATGCACGGACTTTCTGGTTTGTTAAATTTGAGCTTTATAAAATCATCATTTATAGCTTTTAGGGCTTCGCTCAAAAATCTTACATTAAACGCTATAAAAATATCTTTGCCTGCTAATTTGATTGCGACCTTTTCATTAATAGAAGCAAAATCAGCATCTGAATTTATCTGCATCAATGTGCCTTTTAAATCCAGCCTTACTTGATTGGTTTTGGTATGCCTTGTAAGCAACGATGCTCTTTCTAAACTGTCCTCAAACTGCTTTTTGTTGATAGATGCTTCTGACAAAAATTCAGAGGGCAAAATTTGTTTATAATTGATAAAATCGCCTTCTAACAGTCTGGTCAAAACCTTGGTGCTTCCTATATCTACCTTTAACAAATTGCGCTGACGGTAAACTGTTACTACCTCATCGCCGTCGCCTAAAAGCTTGCATATTTCCTCTAAGCTATGAGCAGGCACAATAACAGACATTGCCGCACTTGCACTTTTTAGGGATTTGTTACACTTTGCCAATCTGTATCCGTCCAAAGCTACCGCTGTAATAGTTTGGTCTTCAATTTCAAATAAAACACCTTGCAAAATGGGTCGAGCATCATCTGCCGCTACACTAAACACAACCTTATTAATAAGGTTTTTAAATTCTTTTTGGGTTATACCAAAATTAATAGAATCATCAATTTCATTAAGCGGCGGAAATTCATCCACATCTTGTGTGCGTATATCGCTGGCAGAATCCTGATATCGTATCTTCAAAAGATTGCCGTCAGTCATATTAAGCTCTATCTGTCCATCCGTCATCTTACGGGTATATTCAGAAAAAAATCTTCCGTTGACAAGCGCTTCTCCATCCATTTCAACTTCAGCAACAATAGTGTCTTCTATGGTAAGGTCAAGATCTGTTGCAGTTAGTTTGAGGCTGTCGTTTTGGGCAGTTATTTTGATGTTTTCCAAAATAGGATTGGGAGTACGCTGGCTCAATGCCTTAGACACCTTTAAAACTGCCTGCGCTAGATCAAGTCCGTTACAAAATACTTTCATTAAATTTCTCCAATCAACTCTTTTTACCATATTATTATATCACATTAAATATCTCTATACAATTAAATGGAAATTCAATAAACCATTCAAGCTGCCTTAACAAAAACTAAAATAAGACATTTGGTTATAGATATTGCAATGTATATTGAGCGGATTTTACTGAAAAACTTTAGAAATTATACGGATGCCGAAATAAAATTTGACCCAAAAACCAATATTATATTCGGCTCAAACGCCCAAGGCAAGACTAATCTTGTTGAGGCTGTTTATTATCTTTGTGTGGGAAAGTCGCCAAGAACTCCGCGCGAAAAAGAACTGATAAAAACAGGTCAAGACAAAGCATATATCAGAGTTGATGCCGTCAAAAAAACAGGCAAGGTAAGGATTGAGGCATATTTGACACGCACTGAAAACAGGCGGATAAGCATCAACGGCATACCTATAAAAAGAATAGGCGAGCTTATGGGCACGGTAAATGCGGTGTTTTTTTCTCCGGACGAATTAAAAATAATCAAGGAAGCACCCGAAAACCGCCGCAGGTTTATTGATATTGACCTAAGCCAATTATCTAGAAATTATTTTTATAACTTATCCCGATATAACAAAATTTTGTCTCAGCGGAACAGATTATTAAAATCCCAAAAAAACCTCAAAGAAACGGTGGATATTTGGGATGAACAGCTGGCTGACTGCGGCTCACGTGTGGCATATCAAAGAAAAGAATTTGTGCGTATGCTTGGAGCTTTTGCCTCTGATGCCCAAAGCTATCTTACCGACGGAAAAGAAATATTAAAGGTAGCTTATGAAGGAATTAAGGGTGATAGTGCTGACGAAATCAAACAAAACTTCTTGAAAAAGCTAAAAGCAGAAAAGGATTATGATATTGAACGAGGCTATACCCATACAGGAATTCATAAGGACGATATAGCTTTGTCTGTCGGCGGTGTGGACATCCGTTCTTTTGGTTCACAAGGACAGCAGCGTACGGCGGCACTTGCTTTAAAGCTTGCCGAACTTCAAATCTTTGCCCATGAAGTAGGCGAAACCCCTGTCTTGATTTTGGACGATGTGTTTAGTGAACTTGACGAAGCGCGGCGGATAAGGCTAATTCAAAAGATAGACAATATCCAAACGCTTATAACGTGCACTCATTTTGACAATGATATAAACGCAAGCTTCTTTAAAGTATCAGCAGGACAGATAAAATCGACAAAATAAGTTTGCTTTTTTCAATTTTTTTATTTTTAATTTTTATTGAACAGTCAATATTAGTATATTTCTCAAATGCCGTGAATATCTATTGGTAATATTATTAAAGAATTCTACATTTATCACACACTATCCAAAAAATTGTGCATAACTATGTGGATAAGTGGATAAATTGGCATGTTTTTATGCCCTTTTTGCATTTTTGTTGAGTGTCCGTCATTTTCTGCACAAATGTTTAGGGTATGAAGTTGTGGTTATGTAGATAGTTTTGGGGATAAATGATAGCAGTTGTTAACAAAAAGCATATAATTATTGTAGCTTGCGTGCTTATTTTTTTGATTGTGACTGTAATAATCGTTGCAGGTACAGTCCAAGCAAATAAATTTTTGCCTAAGCTAAAATACACCATAGTAATAGATGCCGGACACGGCGGAATAGACGGCGGAGTTGCTGGCGTCAATACACATGTTAAAGAAGTTGAGCTCAATCTAAAAGTGGCAAAAATGTTGGAAAAAAACTTTAAGGAATACGGCATTAATGTAGTAATGACACGCACTAACGGCAACGCCTTATGCAGCGGCAATACTTCTAATTTCAAGCGAAAAGATATGCAGGCTAGAGCTAAGATAATAAATGATGCCAAGCCTGATGCGGTAATAAGTATTCATATGAACTATTTTTCACAGTCCAAACAGCGGGGCGCACAGGTCTTTTATAAAAAAGACAGCGAAGTAGGAAAACAGCTTGCTAAAGATATTCAAAAAACGCTTGCCCTTAATATTGAGCATTGCAACAGGCTGTATCTATCAGGCGATTATTATATTGTCAATTGTACTGATTATCCCGCCGTTATTGTAGAGTGCGGATTTTTGTCCAATTCTGAAGATGAAGCTCTTTTGATGACTGAAAAATATCAGCAAAAGCTTGCCTATCATATAATGCTTGGCTGTATGAAGTTTTTGGATATAGAGCCTTACGAAATAGATATTTCGGTGTAAAAATCAAATTAAAAAAATTTCTTTCAACGCTGTTTTTACAGCGTTTTTTTTGATTTATTCTGTCATGTGTCTTTTGTTATAACCTTTGGGGTAAGAATAATTTTATCTTTTTTGGGTGTTGTGGTATAATGTCAATTATGATTGATGACGGCAAAAGCATGCTATATACTGACCCTCAGGTGCTGGCTTGGATAGGCGATGCTTACCTTACTTTGGCTATAAGAGTTTGGCTTATGTCTAACAGCAATGCAAGTGCAGGTGTTTTGCATACAAGAATGAAAAAGTACATCAGTGCCGCCGCACAAGCAAGAAAATGGGAAGAAATATATGAGTCTCTTACCGAAGAAGAAAAGGATTTGGGCAGAAGGGCACGCAACCGTCATACCGTAAGTTCTTCAAAAAACTCATCTTTGGCAGACTATAAAAAAGCAACTGCACTTGAAGCGGTAACTGGATATCTATATCTAAAAAACGACTTGACGAGGTTAAATGAGATTTTTGAAATGATTATACAGCAAAAGGATAAAACATGAGCGATATAAAACAAGTAAAACCAAAGGTAACACTATTAAGATACACACCTCAACCAGAACAGACTATTGCACTTGCAGCTAAGCTGTGCTATTCGGACTTTGATATAGAAAAATTACAGGACAAGGTGGATTCAAGCGATACCTCGAAATTTATTAACATGCTTATAAAAATGGGACATCTTTCGCCCATAGAGCATGCCAGCTTTACATTTTCTATCGAAGGCGTGTCACGTTCTTTTTTGGCACAAGTAACAAGACACCGCATTGCAAGCTTTTCAGTAAAATCCCAAAGATATGTAGGTGCGGATAAAACCTTTAACTATATTATGCCCCCTGAGATTAGCGCTTTGGGAAAAGAGGCAGAAAATCAATATAATAGTCAGATGCAACAAATACATAATTGGTATATAGACTGGCAGTCAAAGTTGGGAGAAGGCGAAAAAAGCAATGAGGATGCTAGATTTGTGCTTCCCAATGCCGCCGAAACCAAAATGATAATGACTATGAATGCACGTGAGCTTATGCACTTTTTTAAACTAAGATGCTGCAACCGTGCCCAATGGGAAATCAGAGATGTTGCTTGGCTTATGTTAAGAGAAGTTATCAAGATTGCTCCTAATCTTTTTGCTAATAGCGGTCCTTCTTGCGTATCTGGTGCTTGCAGTGAAGGTAAAATGACTTGCGGCAAGCCTAACGAGGTAAGAGCATTTCAGAAGTCTTTGTTTGATGAAGATAAAGACGGGAATAATAATTAATAACAAATTTTGAAATAAGGTAATTTAGATTTTGAAAATAACAGGTAGAAACGCAGTAAGCGAAGCACTTAATTCGGATGTAACTATAGACAGACTGGCGGTAGCAAGAGGTTTAAAAGATTCTCAGGCTAACAGTCTTATTAATATTGCCAAAAGCAAGGGCATTAAGATTGCTTTTTTGGATAAGGAAATTTTGGACAAGGAAAGTAAGGGTGTAAAGCATCAAGGCTTTATTGCAGAAATAACCGATTATAAATATGCCGAAGTTGAGGATATTTTAGAAGACGCAAAAGTAAAAGGTCAAGACCCTTTTATAATAATCTTAGACGGAGTAGAAGACCCGCATAATCTGGGCAGTGTGCAGATCGGAAGAGCACACGTCT
>CALAYY010000005.1 GCA_937895465.1 uncultured Clostridia bacterium
ATATATTTTATTTCATAAATGTCATAATCTTCTAATAATCTTTCTAAGTCTGGTTTAGTTAATATTAATTCTCGCATTTCGCCATTTGTATCACGCAAATAATTTAGTTTAATTGTCATAAATGATTTTGTTTGAATTGAAGGTATTTTGCCTTTTTTCAGTTTACAGTCAACTCTTATTTGCTGTATATATAAAGGGAATGTGCTATCGTATTCATATTTTCCATTATAATGGATTGGAATACCGTACGGTAAATCTAAATTAGCCATTACAGAAGGATACATACTTTTAACATCGTATGTATAAACATTATGTAACTCTTTATTAAAATGTTTTGGATTTAAATAACAATAGCCACCTTTATAAGATTTGCGAATAAAATCATCTGTTTCTTTTGGTATTGTTGGAAAAAATTTATTATATCCCTTCTTTGTTATTATATTTTTATATGTACTCATTGCGTCGGAAGCGTTTGTCATACCTGTCATATCGTTGTCATAATAATATTGCAAAATTAATGCTAATATTTCGGTGTCACCGTGTATGTATTGTTTTTCTTTTGTCGTAGGTATATAACCTTTATCTCTATGTTTTTTGTAGTCTATTTCGCCTTTTCTAATTGGCAATTTAAAGCTTTGAGCAGCTTTTTCAAGTGAGCCATTTATCTTTTTCGCAGAGTCCCTAAACTTATATTGTTTTCCACAATAATGGACTGTGAATGTATACCATATTAATCTATCAGTTATTAAGGTATTTATAGCTCCTGTTGCCCGTGAGTCTGAGGAAATAAAAAACCCATTTTTCAATAGATATGCAATTATGAAGGAACCGTCAAATTTTAAGTTGTGCGAATAAAGTATTCTAGATGGCATTTTAAAAAGTTCGTCAAAAAAATATTCTATATCGTCACCTGTTATATGTATTTTTTCGTCTGGGTCATAAATATCCCATAACCAAACTCTAGTATAACCTTTTTCAATATTTATATCTGAGTTTGATGTTTCAAAATCCATCGTAACCCATTTCATTCATATAGCTCGCCCATTTTTGAATATGAAATAATGGCTTTAACTTCACCTATTAAAAATTCATAACCAAACTCTTTTATAATAGACTGTATTGCGTATGCCAGACTGTCATATCGTGTGTTTTTTAACATCTTTAAAAATTCTAAGTCTGTTAGACTGTCGATAGCTTCAACTAATTCGTCATACATTTCTTTAGTTAAATGTTCTTTAAAATTGTTTTTAAAATCCTCTTTATATTCAATTGATATTCGTGTGACATAATCTCCGCTTATGTATTCATTAGCTCTAGCTAACCTGCTTTCTAGCCTATCAGAAGGTATTTCTAAATTATAAGAAATAGGAAATCCTATATGGTCACCTGTCTGTTCTCTTATTTTTTCTATTATTGCGTTAGCTTCTTTGAATTTGTTAAATATTTCTAATTGTCTTTCTTCAGATAAACCATAATTAGTTTCCGCAATAATGGAATAATTAAATGTTTCCTTATCTATTGCATCATAATCCTTTGGTTTACTTCTATCTTCATAACGCATCCAAGAAGGAATATGTTGTCCTATTTCTTCCATATGCTTAATGACATTTTCTCTTCCTTCTTGAAATGTTGGGCGTGTTGTTTCAAATTTTTCTTTAAACTCTTTGACTGTGCGTGGAAAATTTTCATTATGTGCTATTATATCAGTAACATTTAATTTTACACTGTCAACAGAAGTGAAGTATTTTAAATCCTTTTCTTCTTTATTAACTTTAACAAAACGCCCTTTACTATCCCTAATATTATAATATGTTTCCCTTTTACCCATTTTACAGCACGCCTCCATCTTCTTTATACATTATATAAGCAAGTAATACTAAAGCGTGGTTAAAATTAGATTTGGATAGGCGTTTTTGCCTATCCAATCTTGATACTGTTGCTTGCGATAACCCTGTTATCATCGAGGCTTGTCTTTGAGATAATTTTCCTCTATCCCTAAAGCGTTTAAACGGGTAATTTTCGTTCTTAAAATCTTCAAGATATACTTTTTCCATTTATGTACTCCAATGCTAATTCTTCACCAAGTATTTTTTCCAATTCCTTATCTACAGCAACCCAAAATGCTTCAGAAAAATTTGCTAAAGCTTGAACTGAAATATCTTTTACCCTTATAAAGGTGCGTGCTATATCTTTTAATGTCATATCTTTTAGAGGTTTCTCTATTTTTACACATATAGTCTTACCTCCGTCATTAATAAAAAAACTCATAATTTTCTCCTTTCCATTATAATGGAAAAATAAGCCCTGCCAAGTTTTATCCTAGCAGGGCGGTTATTTAGTACACTAATCAAACACTAAATGCCAAGCTTATCAAGTCTGGCTAACACATTAGCATCATCTTCATTAACATAGGGTGTAATTTCGTAATAAATGCTACCTGTAGCATCGTTCCCCCAAGTTACGAACATAAACGCCTTAATATTTTTAAACCTATTATCAGGCTTAAAAACTACAACAGCATTAACAATATCTTTTGCCTTAAATCCTATTTGAGTTAAATACTTTCGTGTAAAGTCAATAGACCATTGCTTAACATACTTTTTACCGTCGTTAGCCCTAACATTAAGTTGAATTTGTGAGTAGTTTTGTTTATCCCTTGTTGTTTTGTCCAACACTTCGATAGACTCGATTTTTCCAATTTCAAGACTCTTTGGGTCTGTATAAAAAACATCTTCCTTTATAAGGTAATCAAGAATTGGTTGCAAATTTTCATTTTGCTTAGTAGTAAATAAAAGTTCAGCTTGTTCTACTTTGATTTCAGTAGTTGTTGTCTTAGTTGTTGCCATAAAATTATACTCCTAATAAATTTAATTTTTGTTCCAGTGCATTTTCCATTTTTGTGGAAAAATCATAGAACGGTAAATGAGAAGTGCCACGGTAATCAATATATTTCTTTAACCACTTTTCTCCAACTACAACATACTCGCTTTTAAAACGGTAAAACCCAAACTTACAAAAATTACATAATATTAAGTCGTGTGTTACTCCGAATATAAAAGCTTTTCTGTGACAGTGAGGGCATTTTACTCTCCTTCGCCCGTTTAAAATAAACTCTTTAAACGGCTCACTTCTAGGTGGATTGAAAAATTCAAGCTCATCTCTTAAACTTTCCACAAGTAAATAATTGTTACCGCATTGCTCACACATATCTATGCGTGTTTCATGAAATATTTTTTGTGGTTTTAAACATCGTGAGCAAATTTGTTGACTTTTTTTCTCTGTCATTTATCACCACCTTACCCTAATTTTTTATTTTTGCTATCACATTTTCCATTATAATGGAATTGATACAGACAAAATTTGTGCGTGTATTCCCTGCTTGTGATAGAAAAATAACTAAAAAATAAATAGATACAAAAATACTTGTATCTAAAACTATAATAGTAAAACTCTTGACTATTAATGATTTCCGTTTTAATGGATTAAAATTATATTTTTAAAGTTAAAATGGTTAAATCTAGTATTTCCCCTGCTTCAATTTTAACATCGTCAAAATTATCGGGGTTTACTACTTCATAATAAGGTTGGAAGGCATTTTCAGACATGCCCAACTCATTATCAGATATGGTTATTTCCTTAATATCTTGTAAATTCTTCAAATTAATTTTTGAAGGCGTTAAGAAGTAAACCATATTAGAACGCTTTCCGCTTGTTTTTGTGGCTCTATAAATAATATGCTCTATCGGTTTATCATCACTTGATAAAACCGTACCACATTTCTTTATATCTGTTAAAACTGACAAGGGTTTTTCATCGGTTTTTGGCTTTGCTGTAAATTCATTTAAAGTTAAAGGTATTACATCATATTCTTTTTTAAGCAATTTTTCCCCGGCAGAGGCGAATTTGTACATTTGGGACTTTCCATATTTTAAGTTATCACCTAGTTTAGCAATAGCCGCAGCTTTTAATTTAGTGGTTTTATATTGCTTTAGTGCATAATAAACTATTAAGCTAGTATGAACCCATACATCACGACCTGTAACGGCTAAACCGTTTACAACGCTTAAAGCGTTATCTAATGATTTTACATTCTGTTCGTAAACTGATGACATATCGGTAATAGCTTTTTTAGGATCGATATCCAACAAATTAGATAATTCTTTATCTACTGTTTTAACAGGCATTGTATTAAATACCTTGCTATTAGTGTTTGTATTAGTGTTTGACATAGTGTAATTTTCTCCTTTTTCCATAATTACGGAAAAAATCAAGTAGTCAAGAGTTTCACATATTAAATTGTCAAGGTGCTTTCACAAGAATACTTGTAAAGCCTTTAGGCTTGTCCGTATCTTCTATATATAGAATACCATATATTTCCATAATATGCAAGGCGAATATGCAAAATAATTCAACAGCATAATTGTAACAGGCATACTTATACAAATATAATGGTAAGATTATTTACTCCATTTTAATGGAATATACAGCTGTATTTG
>CALAYY010000006.1 GCA_937895465.1 uncultured Clostridia bacterium
GTAGGTGTAGCACAAGCAACCTTAATGCCGTTTACTATGTCAACTTCTACAGGATGGGACAAACCTAAGTTCATAACCAATTTGCTGCCTGTAACTTGACATTTGTAACCAACACCGTTAACAATAAGCTTCTTTTGATAGCCTTTTGTAACGCCTTCAACCATATTATTGACAAGTGTTCTGTACAATCCGTGTAAAGCTCTCGTTTCTTTTTGGTCGTTGGAACGGCTAAAGTTAACGTGTCCGTTTTCGACTTTTATTGCTATATCTTTTGATTCTATTTTCTTGCTTAGCTCTCCCAAAGGTCCTTTTACAGTTACAACGCTGTCATTATAAGACACAGTAACGCCTGTAGGAATCACAATGGGCATTCTTCCGATTCGAGACATCTCTTACCTCCTACCAGACATAGGCAAGCACTTCGCCGCCTACATTGTTTTGACGTGCTTTTCTATCCGTCATAACACCCTTGCTGGTGGACAAAATTGCTATGCCCAAACCGTTCAAAACCTTGGGAATATCATCGCTTGCGCAATATACTCTAAGACCCGGTTTAGAAATTCTTTGAAGGTTTGTCAAAACTTTTTCATATCTGGGTCCGTATTTTAACTCTATGATAATTTTGCTGTCAATGCCGTCTTCTTTTAAAACCGCATTCTTAACATAACCTTCTTCAACCAAAATATCAGCTATTTGCTTTTTAATTTTGCTTGCAGGTACTTCTACCGAAGTATGCTTGGCAGTCAAGGCATTTCTTATCCTTGTTAATAAATCTGCAATAGGGTCAGTAACCATCTTTAACGCCTCCTTACCAGCTTGATTTCCTTACGCCGGGAATCTCGCCCCGATACGCAAGATTGCGAAAGCAAATTCTGCAAATTCCATATTTACGCAAAACCGCATGCGGTCTGCCGCAAATATTACAGCGGGTATATGCCCGTGTTGAGAATTTTGCCGGTTCTCTTTGCTTGTTTATCAATGCTTTTTTTGCCATTATATTTCTCCTTAATTGCTAAGCGGCATTCCGATGCCTTTTAGGAGTGCCTTAGCCTCCTCATCAGTTTTAGCCGAGGTAACTATCGTAACATCAAAGCCTCTTGTCTTTTCAACAGTATCATATTTGATTTCTGGGAAAATAAGCTGCTCTTTTATTCCAAAGGTATAGTTTCCGCGTCCGTCAAATGAATTGCCGTTAAGTCCTCTGAAGTCTCTAACTCTAGGCAATGCCATAGAAATAAGTTTATCCAAGAACTCATACATACGTTTACCGCGAAGTGTAACCATACATCCTACATTCATTCCTGTCCTTACCTTAAAGTTGGCTATGGACTTCTTTGCCTTTGTTATTACAGGCTTTTGTCCGCAGATTATTGCAAGTTCTTCTGCTGCTGCATTAAACTTCTTGCCGTCATCCTTAATATCGCCCAAACCTCTGTTGATTACAAGCTTCTCAAGCTTAGGAACTTGATTAACATTCTTATAACCAAATTGCTTGATAAGCAAGCCTACTACGCTGTCCTTGTAAATTTTTTTCAGACGGTACCTGCCGTTATCTCCCTCTTCTGCTTTTTTGGCAGCCTTAGGTGCATCAGATTTTACGGCTTTAGGGGCTTTTGCTTTGGTCTCGGAAGCCTTTGCAGTAGTTACTTCCTTTTCCTTAGATGCAGTTTTTGTTTGCTTTTCTTCAACGGTCTTTGTCGTTGTTTTCTTTTTATCTTCCACTTTCTCAGCCTCTTGCTCTATATATTGTTTTGCACTTTTGCTCGATTTTGTTTTTGCCGCTTCCACAAGGAGTGCAGCTATGCTTTCTTCAATCTTGCTTTTGGGAATGGTTGCCTTTTTTTTGGCTCCGCTTCCCGATTTGTTGATTAGTCTTGTAATTTCACTTAGTTTTGCTTCCAAATCGCTTACTGCAGCTTCTACAAGTTCTAAATCAGTTTTTCGCTTTTTTAGCTCTTTTGTCAATAACTCGTTATTATCTTGCGATGTCTGTAAAGCAACCTCTTGATAATAATCCTTTACTTGCTTTTGCACTGCTGCCAAAAATTCTTTTTTTTCACTCAGTGCTTGCTTTAACGCTTGTTTTGCTGCCTCTTCACGCTCACGAAAGACTTTTTCGTCTTCCGGTTTGTTTTGTTCTACCCGTATCTGACTTAATTCCTTCAGAGCTTTTGTAACAGCTTCATTCAGCATAGTTGCCTTCGGGCTTTTAAGGTCGTCTACAGGCGATTTTGACTTTTGCGTCACCCGCCCTGTATTTGCCATTATCTATCCCCCTCTAAGGTTATGCTTTGTCGGTTTCGGATTCTGGCTTATCCTTTTTCGGGGCTGCTTTTTTTACAGGCTTTTCGGTTGTTGCAGTTTCTGCTGCTTTTGAAGTTGTTTTCTTGGCTGTAGCAGTCTTTTTTGCAGCAGGTTTTTCTTGAACAGCTTCCGAGCTTTGGGATACAGAAGAATCCGCAGCAACTTCTTGTGCTTGCTCCTTCTTTGCCTTAGCTTTGGTCTTTTCTTTTTCTTTCTTTACATCTTTATCGTCAATAGACTTGCCGCACTTTTTGCATACTCTTGACTTTTTATCGCCACTAATTACAAAGCCCATTCTGGCAGCAGCACCGCAAGCAGGGCATACTACCTGAAGTTTGGACAAATTGATGGGCGCTTCAGACTTCGTGATTCCGCCTGCTTCCTGAGCACTGCGGGGCTTTTTGTGATGGGATAACATATTAAGCCCTTCTACAATGGCACGACTGTCCTTAGGGTGTATTTCCAAAACCTTACCGGTCTTGCCCTTTTCATCGCCTGATAAAATCTTAACTTTATCGCCTTTTTTTATATGAAGCACAGTTTCATCCTCCTTAAAGCACTTCGGGAGCCAAGGATATAATTTTCATGTAATCCTTTTCTCTAAGTTCCCTTGCTATGGGTCCGAAGATACGCGTTCCTTTGGGCTGACGCTGAGCATCAATAATTACAGCAGCGTTGTCATCAAATCTGATATGTGTACCATCTTTACGGCTAATGCCCTTATGAGTACGTACAATAACAGCCCGTACTACTTCGCCTTTTTTTACCATACCGCCAGGGGTTGCACTTTTAACAGAAGCGATGATAACATCACCTATATTGCCCGTACGACGGAATGAACCGCCCAGCACACGAATACACATTATTTCTTTGGCG
>CALAYY010000007.1 GCA_937895465.1 uncultured Clostridia bacterium
GAGGGACAGACCTTACTTATATGCCTTATTATGACTGGGCAAGAAAGAGACTGATGTGGCAGGGCGTATTAATTAGCTTTGTAGAGAGGTGAGTTAATATTGGAATACTCAGACAACCCACGTAAAGTATACGGCCGTGTTGATATTATCTACAGCGACAGCCAGATAAACGACGATATTGTGCCTGCATCAAACAGTCTTGCGCAAATAAGTCATCCAGAGGAAGTATTCAAAGGTTATCTTTTGCCAACATTAAAAGCTTGTGTAATGGACGGAAACGCTTTAATGGATGGTACTTTTCAGATGCTGGATGAAAGTTGTGTTGTTGGATGGTGGAGCAAATCACGCTGTAATGAAAACGGTAATTTCTTAGGGACTAAGCCCTATCTAGAACTGTCATTCGTTCAACGACCTGTAATCTCTTGGCTTATCTTAGGCGATGTAAAACTGAACCAATATCCAGTAGACTTCACCATTACATACTATACCGATGATGTAGAGATAATGACAGAGAATATAACGGATAACAATAATATAGAAGTAAAGCTAGAGCCTAGGATTGATGATATAACAAGGATACGGCTCACTATAGCTAAATGGAACACTCCCAATGCCTGTGCCAAGATCCTCAAGTTTTACGACAGACTGTACGAGAGCTATCAAGGAGATGCTATTGAGATGTTTGAAGTGAGTGAGGAGCTAGGTTCAGTCGAGCTCAACTACAACATAACCTCAGATGTAATGACAGTTAGTATATATAACCATAACCGTAAGTTTGATAAAGGTTACTTACGCACGCTTATGATGCTTGATAGAAAACTTATCCCGTATATCGGAATTGAAAAAGATGGGTTTATAGAATACACCAAGTTAGGCACTTTCTATTCAGATGAATGGCAAATAAGTCAGGACAGTCAGTGGGTTAAGTGTTCAGCAACAGACAATCTCATGCGACTGCAGAACAAGACATATATAGGTTTTCCGTTTACAGAGAATGTGTCTATAAAAGAAATTGCCGAGGATATAGTTACTTGTCTTGGTCTAAACAGCGATGGATATATAATATCCGAAAGCCTCGCCGATGTAATCATACCAAGAGCATACATGCCAAAGTGCTCGTATTGGGACGCGCTTCAGGAAATAGCGAATTCAGCGTTATGTCGGATATATGTAGATAGACTTGACCGCATAGTAATAGCCAATGAAGACGGCACGGTTAAGCAAAGCGATGTTAATATATCTAGTGAGAATATGTTCTCAGCATCATCTAACATTAGCTTAACTGAGTTTGCGAACGAGGTGAAAGTCGAGTACAGCGAAGTCCTTGTGTCTGAAGATATTATGACAGTTGCTCAAACACAAATAACATTGACAGGTTTGGAATCGGTTGTGTTAAGCCTTGATTTCAGCTCTGAAATAGCAGATGCTTTTGTGGAGTCTAGCAATCCGTATATAAAAATATCAAATATTAAATCTGGTGTTAATGCAGGTGAGGTTACTGTAGCAAACACAAACACACAAAACCAAACAGCTATAATAAAGGTTACAGGGAATGCTATATCTGCAAATACAATGACAGTAAAGGCAAGAGATGAAGACAGTATAAAGCAATTTGGTGTAACAGAATATAGCCATCCGACAACAGGCTTTGTGCAAAGTTATGAACACGCAAATGCGATAGCTTTCAAACTACTGCAAAAACTTCGCCCAGGTGAGGGCGTTGTTACGGCTGTGTGGCGAGGTGATTGCAAACTAGACCTAACAGACGAATACACATATGCCGACAGATTCGGGGACAATAAGCAACTCGTTTGTGAGCATAATAGATTTGTTTACAATGGTGGATTTAGACAAGAAACTAGAGGGAGAAAGAAATAAAGGAGAAATTAGATGGCGGATTGGAACGAGCCAAAGAGCGATTATACGGCGGGAAGTCAGGTGACCCCCGCCATTTTTAATACATTAGCGATAAACGAAAAGCATCTAAAAGAAATATCATGCAAGGTAGAAGTTAATAAGAAAACAGGCGAAGTAAATACTGTCAACAGCATTGTGTTTATGGAGGTGTAAAATCTTAACTATTATTCAGGGCGATGTGTTTGAGGCTGAAATCGAGCTTGAGGGTGTTGAAGCTAACACGGTTGAAAAAGTGCTGTTTTCTAGTAAGAGACTGAACATATCTATTTTGGCGCAGTTGACTAATCAGGGATATCTTGTACGGCTTGAAAAAGAACAGACGGTTGCTTTTCCATCAGGGTTTTCAAGCTATGATATAACTATATATTTTAAAAGTGGAGAGGTCATAACGGCTGAGCATAACGGACTAATAGAAGTTCTAAAGAAGGTAAACAGTGTATGAGAACATAAAATGCAGTATAAAAAAGGGTGTAAATATAAGGTGTAGTGTCACGCAAAGAGATGAAGTTAGTGTCACGCTGGATAAGGACATAACGGTTTCAGATGATTATCCTAGACTTACAAACAAGCCCAAGATTAACGGGATTGAGCTTAACGGCGATAAACCCGCAAATGAATTCAATCTTTTATCTTCTCGTCTTGATGATTATGTTCAAGTATGTTTAGATGATGTAACTGACGGCTCATATCTGCTGGTGCTATCACCAGCAAACAATACTGAGAAGGTAGCGCTAAAAGAAATAACTGAAGGCAGGGTAAAAACTGCTGAGGCAATGCCAAATGACTTACAAATAGGTAACTATGTATTTTTATTAAAGGGAGAAACTAATGGCTCAAACAACTAAACAATACCAGATCATACAAAAGGTATCGACAAGTGACTCATTGCTTTTACATCCAGAGACCGATGCAGATATAGTTCTGTATGATAATACAGAGTCAGCCCTGACAGCAACAAACACAAAAACTGCTATTGATGAGGTAGCAACACAGATAAAATCTATTACTGACGGAGGAGTAGTCACCGGTGTTAAGGGTGACTTTGAACTAGAGTACCGAAAAGGTCAAGTAAATATAACAGCTAACGATATAGGTGCTGAAAGTTCAGGTACTGTTGACGAACACAATACAAACTTATCAGCACACAGCGATATAAGGGGCTTAGTTAGTAACGCTCAGGGCAAAGCCGAAAGTGCATACGCGATTGCTGAAGGCAGACAAAAAGCTGGAGTATTTAAAACTGTTTCCGATATGACAACTGTACTTAAAACTGCCGGTAGTACTGCATACAAGGTCGGGGACAACCTTTATATAAAAGATATTGATGTGCCGGATTATTGGATAAGTGCTGTGCTTGAAACTAATATAGGTACTTACGGGTATTATGAAATTAGTCGGTTGGAAACAGCAAAGGTTGACTTGACTGACTACCAGACCATAACGGATTCAGCTTTTAGCACAACGGACAAAACAGTATCGGGAGCTGTCAATGAAGTTAAGGCTACAGCAGATTCAGCTAAGAATTCAGCTATTGCAAATGTTTCCGATATAGCAAATATCATTAACGGCACAACCAAAGTGCCTAAAGCCGCTGCTGCTGATTTTGCAACAAGCTCTACCACCGCAAGCAATGCTGGTAAATGGACGACAGCAAGAACGATTGAAGTTAGCGTAAATTCAGGGCTTAAGAGTGACGGCTCTGCAATATCAGGGACTGGTTCACAAAGCATTGACGGTAGTGTGGACAAGAACATCTCAATAAATCTTGGAGACAGCGGAATAACAGAAGGTACTTACAGTGCAATAGAGGTTAATTCTAAGGGCATTGCCGTAGCGGGTGGGCAGATGATAGAAATAGGGGCTTGGGGGCAGGTGATGCCGAGCGCAAGTTTAGCTACAGGCGGTTTGTTCTTTAAGGTAATATAGAGGAGGACAATTAATGGCATACAGACTGAACATTAAGAACGCGGACGGTACACTGACTGATTTGCCAATTGAGGCAGAAACAGCCGTTAAGCTAAAAAGTTCAAGGAGCATAGGTTTATCGGGAGTAACGGCAATAGCTCAATCTTTTAACGGCACATCTGCAATCACCATACCAGTCACTGCAGTACCAGCGACACTTCTGACCGGAACAGGCAATATTGATATATCAGGTACTGCAAAAAATGCTGATACTGTAGACGGCAAGCATGCATCAGACTTTGCAACATCTAATCAAGGTGCGAGTTCAGATAGTCATATTGCTAACACTGCTTTGCATGTCACGGTTAGTGATAAAGAAAAGCTAAACGGGATACAACTAGGTGCTCAGGTAAACACGATAACGGGTATTAAAGGTAATAATGAAACTAAATATAGAACGGGTAATGTTAATTTGACCGCATATGAAATTGGCGCTGCGTATATAAACCATCAGCACTCAGCAGGGGATATGAATTGGACAGAAGTGTTCAATTGGCAGTGTCTATTTACCAAATATAAAGATGCTAGTAGTGGTGGGACTTTATCCTCGTATATAAGGTTTGATGACGGATTTACTATTCAGTGGGGATACTATACTCCTAGCGGCAGCTCGGGCGGTATGTATAGAATAAATTTTAGAAAAAGCTTTACAGACCTAAGATATACAATATGCACTACATATGTAGGCGGAGAGGGCACAGGAAACTTTTATGGTTGGGTTTTTAGCTATAGTAAAGAAACAACTGGATTTACACATAGGGGATATGGTGGAAACCCAACACAATGGATAGCAATAGGATATACATACCCTTAAGGGAGTAAGTAATGGTTAAAATAAGTTATGACACGAATAATATGATACTACGTGTATACATGGAAGATACGACTGAAGAAATAATTGAGCCATATAAAGAGATTGACGACGACACTCTGTATGAGAGGTTTTTTTCGACCCCGGGCGACAAAGCCTTGTTTTTTATTGGCGACGATATAGTCGAAAGGGACAGGGTATTCCCTGATGAGTATGTCTTATTGAACATACGGCTAAGGCGAAGCGAAGAATGTTTCAG
>CALAYY010000008.1 GCA_937895465.1 uncultured Clostridia bacterium
CTCTGCTTACAGGCTTAACATTGCTGATTGTATATCCGTTGCCGTCTAATATACCGGCAAAATTACTATGCTGAGGATAATAGCTCGTTTCGCTGCTTGGACCTGTCAAGTTATAAGGGGCAATTGTATCAACTTCTGCCTTGTTAAAATTAATATCCGAGGTCAAAACATAATAACCGTTAAGATCATCTTTTATCAGGTTCCAATCAGTAATATTGGCAATGCCTTTATATACTGTAAATATTGATGTAGCTGTAGCGTTATCTATAGTTGCAGTTATAGTAACCTCTCCTGTAGCATTTTGAGTAGATATTATACCGTTCTCAATTGTTGCTATGCTTACATTACTGCTAGTCCATTCAATGCCGGAATAGTCTGTAGATTCGTTGCCGTTAACTGTCAATAAGACATCTAGTTCATAGGTGCTTTCAGTTAATATAAAGTCTTGTTCAAAATAGATATCGCCGATAATTAACTCATAATCATCTTTTACTTCAACATCAAAAGAACATTCAACTTCATCTACTGTTGCTGTAACAGTTGAAAGCCCTGCTTCTAACGGATTTAAAATCACATAACTTGCATTATCTGTAATCGTGTTTTTAGAATCATCTATGCTTACACTGTTTCCAGATACACTCCACAACACATCTTTTCCATTGGCATTTTGAGCATTAAGATCAACTCTAAGATTTTCTCTGCCTAATATGGTATAAGAGTATTCTGAAAAGGATAATACCGGCAATGGAACTCTTACTGTTACTTCACATTGTGCGGTTTTGCCGCCTGAGCTTACTTCGATTATGGCATCGCCTTCGCCTATTGCGTTTACAGTTCCGTTATCAACTGTGGCAATAGAAGGGTCTGAGCTTGACCATTTTAAAATTACGCCCTCAGGATCAGTTAATGCAGTTAGTTCTGCAGTATCTCCTACATATAAAGTCAATGTTTCAACATCCAGACTGATACTGTTGACTATGACTTTGTCTTCATTTTTACATGCTGCACTCATTGTAAAGATTGCAGTCATTATTAAAAATAATGATAGTGCTTTAATAAAGCTAGTTGCTTTTTTTCTCATTTGTTCCTCCCAATTTTTTATTTTAATAATTTCAAACGCCAATTTGAGACAAGAGAAGATATTGTTAAAGTATCAATCTCTGCCCATTCACTGATGTTTGATTGGTAGCAAATTTGTTCAAAGAAATTAATTTTCTGTTCTATTTCTTCTTTGGTAAATCTGGCAGAATGAAGTTCCAATTCAAAATATATGGGTGTGAGTCTTTCTTTGTCTATACGATGCTTAAGCTTTAAATATAATTCATGGTCTTGGGTCTCATAATGAGCTATGCTTTCAATTGCTTGATCAAACAACTTTTGCATCTGTTTCAACAATCCGTATGTCCATATATCGGCTGTAAAGTATTTGATACCTTGAGAATTGGAAGGTATCAGCGCAAAGACCTCTTTTGGAAGTTCCTGCCAATGCAGTCTAATCAAATCAATAAAATCTATTATTTGTTGGCTTGCATCACGATAATAATTTTCTGCAAACTCTTTTATAAGGTCGTCTTGATTAAGCTCTGCATTCCACATGAGCTTACCTGAAACCCATCCTTTTAGTTCTTGCATATTGGCGGCGACCGTATCGTTGGAACCGTTATCAATTATGTAATCAGTTCCTGCCTCTCTTAACAAATTATAATTATCCTGTAAGGTTGACCAGTTATTAAAAGGCATGAAATAAAAACCATATTGAGCAGAATACAATCTAACAAAAAGGTTTTTTCCGTTCATGACAGCTTTCCATCCTCTTAACGAAACACTCGCAAGATTGTTATTCTTTTCATCAAAAAGATTATGAGTATAGCTTGCATATAAAGGAGCATATAAAACGGCGACATTATCCCTGCATCTAACTGTTTCATCTATAATCTCATACTGCTTAGTGCTTTCATTAAAAGTTACGGGTGCAGAAACTGTCTTTTGATATGCATACATAACATATAACAGTTCTCTTTGAGGGTCTGTCTGAGCAAGCCATTCATCCACAGCTTTTGCCACTTTATTGACAAATTGAATCTGAACACCGCTTTCACGGTATTTTGCCACTTGTTTGGAGCATTCTGGGCAATTACAAAATGTATTGCGGTCTTGCTGTCCCAGCATGATATATCTTGTATTGGGATTATCTGCTACAACCTGCTTTACATTTTTTATAAACTCTTGAATCATCCCTTCATTAGTCAAACATAACTGTGTACCGTCCGAACTAAACCAATCAGGATGGGCTTCTTTATAAACATCAGGATTAATAATCAGAAAATGAGAATGTGACCAATAAATCCAGCCTTCCTTATTATGACTAACTTTGATTCGGTCTCTTAAGACTTCATTCATGCTATAATCATAAAACAGTAAAACTCGGCTCTTAAAATCAGG
This sequence comes from uncultured Clostridia bacterium, assembly GCA_937895465.1. GTDB lineage: Bacteria > Bacillota > Clostridia > Christensenellales > DUVY01 > DUVY01. Next base: position 2,443 of record CALAYY010000008.1, read on the forward strand.
TATTTCTTTAATGTCAAATTCTTTGAGCTTTACACTGTCTGATTTTGTAATCTTTATTTCATCAACTGCATAAGTTGCAGTATCAAATGTTCTTTCGGTAAAATCTACAGCGGCATAAAGATTGCCTTTGTCCGAAGCACCCAACAAAACAATACTGTTTTTAAAGGTCTTGATTCTATAACCGTCATATCCATAATCTTGTGTTATAACGATTTTGCTTTCTTGAGCTATAGAAGTATTGCCTATTGATATGTAATTTTGATCAGCCGTTTTAGTTCCGTCATCTATTACCACAGAAAAAGAAACACCAGAACTTTGCTCGGCAAAATAGTTTATTTCATTAACCGCTTTTTCAATAACTTTGTCATACTGTTCGGGTATTAATATACTGTAAGAGGTTTTATTGTTTTTAATCAAAAACTTGTCCGTATCGGTAATTATCACTTTATGGTTTGGATTAACATTTTTAGCGGTTTCTTTATTGCTGCACGCCATTTGAAAGGACGATGTCAAAATCATTAGAAAAACCAGCAATAGAGTTAATACAGTATTATATCTTTTTTTCATTATTTGCTTACCTCAACTTTAAAGTGTTGACTTACAAGGTTGCCGCTGTTATCAAATGCATAATAGGTTATTCTGTAAACTCCAGCAATATCCGGTGTAAACGTGCTGCCCTCAAGTGTTTTCATAACACCGTAAGGATTGACAACTGCAATTTTAACAGCAATTTGAGTGTCCAGATTATCAGTCACTATTGCGCTGGGTAAAGTAATCTTTTTGCCGACTTTACCTTTTTTGGCAACATCTCCTTTTATTTCAAGTATGGGCGCTTGATCATCTTCTACATATACAGCATAAGTATATACATCAGATGAGCCGCTGGAATCTTTGACTGTATATTCAATACGAAATCCGCCATAGGTATCAGCGACAAAACTATTGGACCTATAAGCTATATTATTGTCTTTGAGCACTTCAACTCCTGCACTATTTTTTACGACAACTTCTATTTCTGTAGCTATATCCAGTACATCAACAGCCAAAGCCTTAGGCACAATAACAGTTTCGCCTATTTGGGCTTTTGTTTTTATTGTGTGTTCTAGTTCAAGAGCAGGCGCAATCAAATCCATGCCGATATTGCTGAGCGGCTGATAACCTATATCATACAATTTTATACTGGTGGTATCTGTTACCCCCTCCAGTCTTACAGTCACATAAAGTCTTCTTGAACTAAAGCCTTTAAAGCCGCTTGCACTAAGAAAACCTAATAGATTTTGATTGACATTATCGTATATAGACATGGTTGCATCGTTATAAACAATTTTAAATCTGTCCGCGCCTTGGGAATTGAATGATCCTGAAATCTCTTTTAAAATTCCGCCGTTAACACTTGCATAGCACTTATTTCCGTCATTAATTACTCTTATTACAACTTGATTCTTTCGGTCTTGAAAATCTTCCAATATAATGCTAAATGCGTTAAGATTTCCTTTGCCTTGCTCAATTTCAGCTTCAAAATAAAACTTTGAGGCAAGTATAGGATTGATTAACATAAATTCGCCGTCAGATTGTGTAGAAATTTCTATACTGTCATAATCTTCGCTATACTGCATTCCGCTGTCCAAATCAAAAACCCTGTTAAGATTTAATGTACTGTCTGTATAGACATCTCTTACATCCAAATTAACAGTAAAGCTGTCAAAGCCGCCTGTCTTTGAAAAAACTTCATATTTTACACTAACCGACTCTTGTTGGCTGTTTATTATAGGTGTAAATTTTCGGTCATTTCCAAGCTTACGGGTGCTGTCAGCATCCGTTACGGTTATACTGTAGTCTGCCGATAACGGCTCGCCTTGTGTATAATCCCATGCAATAAGCTCAGGCAATATTACTGATTTTCCTTTTAATAGATATCTAGGCATTGCAGGAATATCAAAAATAGGCTTATTGCTTATCTTGGCATCTAATTGAAATACTTTGGTTGCCTTATTTCCCAGATAATCCTCAGTCTCAATCAGGTATGTATATTGACCTTGCTTTTGGACAAAAATCTCAGCTTGAGAATTAGATATTATATTACCGTCAGCGTCTTTTAAATATGTTTTTATAATTGAATTACCACTGCCGTTGCTTACAGTTATATTAGGCACTGTGTATTTTTTTCCTACGGTTATTACATCGTTAATAGTCCCGTCTACGTTTAATATCGGCTGCAAATCTTGTTCTACGGCAGTAACTTTATATGTCTTAATCCCTTTGTTGCAGCTAAAGTCGCTGACGCTATATTCAACCATATAATCGCCTGCAATATCAGGCACAAAAGAACGGTCATCAATGGGCATAAGCTGAGCCTTAGAAGAACCATAATTTTTAAATACTTTAAATTCAATTTTATCAGTCAAATTTCCGTCAAGTGCATCAAATGCTTTTGCATCAAAGATGGGATAGCTCTTTCCTACCTTTGCTACAGGCGGTTTTTTGATATCATAATCTTGAGTTAAAATATTAATAGCAGGTGCTATTGTATCTTGAATAATGCTTTGGGATAAATCCGTTCCATTAATGTTTAAGACCATATACGAAGCAGGTGTGTTGAGAACTTTTTCCAAAGTCATGCTCACATATACTTCGCCTGTTGTAAAGCCATTCCATAATGCGGTAGGCGAGAAGTGGTCAGGATTATCCAAATCAATGACCATATTGCCGTACTGGGTATTCCCTGGATTGGCAACATATATGGCACGCTCTTTATAATCAAAATAATAAGTAACAGTATCAAAGCCGACGTTAAATCCTCTGAAACTGTGTTTGATGCCTTGTCCAAATCTTTGTTCAATTTTGGGGACACCCTTATCAAGACCTGTCAAAAGCTGATTGCTTGCTCCTGCCTTTACAAAAGCAACAGATTGGCTCCAAGACCCTTTATATAGCTGTATATTAACTTTATTAGTCGAATCATAAACATCAGTAAGAGTAAGGGTAATCTGTTGATAGTCTTCTTCTCCATAAACTGAAGGAGTCAAAGAAAAAGTTATTAACGGATCATTTTTAGTATTGTTGCTTATATCAACTATCTTATCGTAAACAACGGATGCGCCTTCTGAGGAGCCTGTTATTTTAACGCCTGTAAAACTTGTTTGCATATAAGTCGGTGAAGCAACATTACCCTCTATTTTGGAATTATGTTGATTAATAAGTATATGATTACCCAAATCATTTACTGCAAACTCTTTGCTTAATCTGTATATTTTGCCTTGGATATTAACAGCATACTCCAGCCTGTAATCGCCTTTTTGGTCAAGCTTTACGGTATCTTGAGTAAATACCTGCTGTCGTAGATATAAAAAGTGTGAGGTTTTATATATCTCTCCTTTATATATCGCATTAACTTTTGGTATTTGCAATACACTGCCTGTATGATAAAACAAAGATAAGTTAACTTCTTCAAATTCTACATCCGACGTATTCTCATCTGCAAGCTGTGTTTGCTTAACATCTGATAATGAAACTGAGCTTTTTAAGTTAAAGTCTTTCAAATATGTACTGCCGCTTAACAATACAAATGCAGCAAAAATAGCGATTAATCTTTTAATCATAGGTTTCAACACCTCTTCCTCCTTAAGTTATTAGCCTTTTATTCCGCCTACTGCTACATTGCCCACGAGTTTATTTCTAAAAATTACAAATAAAACCAAAATCGGCAAAGCCACTAAGATACATCCCGTCATTTTGAGCGGTATGCTGCTGGCCAGATTTTCTGTTGAATGGGCAAATTTATATACGCCCAAAGCTACTGTAGGCATACTAGGCAGAAAAATCATAGGTACATAATATTCATTCCAATATTGAATAAAGCTGAGTAACAATATGGCATTGATAGTAGGTCTTACCAACGGCAGCATTACTTTGAGCATGATTGAAAAATGTGAGGCTCCGTCAATAAAGCCTGCTTCTGCATATTCCCAAGAAATGCTGTTAAATGCACCATAAAAAATCAAAAAGTTTATGCCCAGAAAACTTGCTCTCATAATAAAAATTCCTACAAGATTGTCAAACAGCCCCAACATTTTTACTACAGTAATTTGGCTGGGAAGGTTTCCAACGGTAGGCAATAACATAGTTACAATAACTATTCCATAAACAAATTTGCTGAATTTATATTTATACTTAGCTACGACATAGGCACATATACAAGGTACCATGGTGTGCAAAATAGCACATCCTGCAGAATACACCAAAGAGTTCAAAAATAACGCAGTCAAAAAGTATTTTATTGACCCTTGCGGTGTATGTACAGAAACGGTTAAAATTTCAAAAACATTTTTATAATTGGCAAGAATCCATCTTTTGGGCAAGCCGAATAAATTGGTCGCAAAATCAACATTGGATTTTAATGATGTCAATATAGACCAAAATAGCGGCGTTAAAAATGATACTGCCTGAATCATAAGCAATACAAATCCAATAATCATAAAAATGCTTTTACTCAAAACGGATTTTTTTCTTGTTCTTTTTACATTGAGTGCTCTTAACATCATCTTCTCCTTAATACTCAACAGTAGGGCCGAACTTTTCCAGCAAAAATTTAGCGATAAGTGTCAGAGGTGCTGCAATCATAGTAAATATAATTCCAGCGGCAGAAGCATAAGGATAATTAACGACATTGGCATCCCCTATTACCTTAACAAACAAGAAATAGCCGTATGTGTATGTATGATATGGAGCTTGTGATCCAAAAAAATCATACAGTCCAGCCTGAGAGGTAAACAACCCAGCTACACCTACTACCAAAAATGTAGTTATTGTTGGAAATATCAAGGGTAATGTAATATGCCAAAATTCCTTAAAAGCGGTAAGCCCGTCAATTTTTCCTGCCTCAATCAAAGTCTGCGGCACACGGGACATTGCACTAGAAAAAATAATTATTTGAGTACCAAAACTTGACCACCCCGTGTAGAAGATAATTGTTTTAAATGCAGTATCAGCTCTTGTAATCAGGTTGTTGGCATTAGTGATATTAAAAATGTTTAATATTCCAGGTAATCCTCTTTCTACAAAAAACTTAAACATCAATGATATAACCATGCTGGATATAATTTGAGGTAAAAATAATATAATCCTATAAAAACCATGCAGCGGGATTTTTTTATATAAAAAATAGGAAAATATTATATTAAGAGGCAATCCTATTAACAGTCCGACTAGATACAATGTCAAGGAGTTAAAAGTTGCCTTGATTATTATAGGATCGTTAACTAAGTCGTTTAAAAAAGCCTTAAAGTTGTCGGCACCCAAAAAAGTGAATTTGCCGGACACCATATCAAATTGCTGAAAAGACAGCAATATTGAATTAATGTTAACAAAAATATAAAATATCAAAAACTGTAAAAGCGGAAAGAATAAGATTGCTGCGTAAAAAAACTTAGCACCCCGCCCATTAATTGACCCTTTGCTCTTTTTTTGAGATTTGGGTCTTTTTTGATATATCTTAACTCTTAAGTTATAAAACCATAGCTTAATCTTAGCAATTAATCCGTTTGCTGCCTTAACCAGTTTTTCCATCAGTTTTCCTCTTTTGTATTAATGTTTTAGAACTTCCAATCTTTGTGATATTCAAGCATACCATTAAAATACATGTCGGCAGTTAGCGAACTGTTATCCTTAAAGGCTAATAACGGCTCAGCAACTACTACCTTGTTTCCGCCGCCTTGAGGAGTGACTTTGGAATTCCATAACCAGCCTGTACCGAAATATGTATTGTTATTGCGCTTAACATCGTTCCAGTCCATATCCAAATAAACCAAATCTACATTTTCGTCTTTCATAATTTGCCAGCTGTTTTTGGTAAAATAGGTTATATTCTGCTCAGTTTCAGAGCTAATCTCATATTGATAGGGTCTGATTGCACCAGTATATCTGGTAAACACATCAAGCATTTCATAAGATGTAGTAAATTCCAAAAAGTCTTTTGCAAGTTCTTTTTGATCAGAGTTTTGGCTTATGCAAACCAAAGATTTTCCACCGTTAAGCATATAGGTCTTTCTGCTGTTTGATTTTCCGTTATCTGCTTTGGGAATAGGCATAACAGCAAACCGTCTTATTCCATAATTCCATTTTTGATTATTAAGCTCAATAGCCATATCTTGCATGAACGTTTTTGCTTCGTTTTCCCACCAAGCGCCTTCTGCAATCATTGCAACCGGCTTAAATCCGCCAAGTCTGCTTTTCAAAAGCTCTTGTTGGGCTTCAATATGAGATTGGCTTGTGTCAAAACTGTTTGTGGTGTACCACGAGCTATTAATCAGGTCTCTTCCAAATTGCAGTGCATATCGTTTTCCTTCTTGTTTTTGAAGCAGATAAGCATTAGATACATTTATTTGAGTAGGTGCGCTGTCCCCTTCAAACAAATATTCTCCTGCAAAGGTATTGTTGAGATTAAAATTATCTTTACCTTCATAGTCAGCCCAAAAAGACGCCAACAGCCTCATGCGATAATATTGGTTCATACCGCTAAAAGCAAACGGTGTTATGCCCTTTTGAACCATCACATTCATTAATCTCTTAAATTCGATATATGTTGTAGGCAGCCCGTCATCATATGTACCGTAAACGCCGTCCAAACCATTGGTTTTTTTATCAGAAAGAGAGGTTATAAGACTGCCGTTTGCTCCGTCTTTAAAATATAAAAGTTTTTCTTCAAACAAGTCCACATCATATACAGGTGCAAATATAGATTTTGTAAAAGGTATTCCGTAATACTTGTTGTTGATTTTATAATAATCGCGTATTTGTTCATCCATTTTATCCAAAATAGAAATCTCTTTTTGCTCTTGGCTTATTGTAGTGTCTGTTACTTTTTTGGTAACAACATCAGTTATATCGGCTAGATATCCCTGAGATTGAAAAATATGATAAGATAATGAACTTAAAAAATAAATATCTTCTTCATTAGTAGGCATTGAAGTTATCAAAGTGTTTTCTTCATAGTCGCCTTTATCACTTCTGATAATTACCTCTATATCAGGGTTTCTTGATTCATAGAGTGCTTTTGCCTGCAAAAGCCATTCTTCGCCAAATCCGCCAAAGTAGTTACCTACTATCAACTGTGTCTTTGATGGATCATAGACATCTCCCCTTTGGGTCAATGTGCATCCTGCAATTGAAGAAAGTCCAATTAAAAGAAAAGTTACAAGTGCAAAAATTTTTTTTAAAATCATCTTTTGTCCCTCGAATATTTTTATTTTAAAAACTTTTCAAGTTTTTGTGCTCATTTGTAGTATCTTGTGCTAAAATTTTTTATATAGCCTATATTTTAGTTGTAAATTTCATTATTAATGAATGCATTTCCTTGATTTTGAATATTATATCATTATCTTATCATTTAGTCAACATTTGATGTAAATTATTTTTTATTACAGAATTGATTTTATTAATAATGAAATTATTTGACAAACAAAATAAGTTAAGTTATTATGATACTATAATTAATATAATAGGACTAAATAAATATATGGCTAAACAAGAAAACAAGGAAATAAAAGTAAAATCCCTTTATAAAGCGTTGAAGATATTGGATTATTTTTGTGACAGCACCTCGCCTGAACTCAGTGTTACAGAAATCTCTGAAAGATCAGGAATATTGATGAGCTCTATCCATAATATCTTAAGCACTTTTTGTGCTGGAGGATTTATACAAAAAAGTCCAAATTCAAGCAAATACATGCTTGGTAAAAAATTTCTAGAATTTTCTAATGCATATAACCGCAATAATCCAGTACAGTCCATGCTGAAAAAAAGCATGCAAAAACTTTCTAACCTTACCGGAGAGACTATTTTTCTTGCAGTATCTTATGGGGTTAATATTATTTATATCGACTCAATTTTTCCGTCAAACTCAACAGCTACAGGAAATATAATAGGCGTGACCGCGCCTATGTATTGCACTTCTATAGGCAAGGCAATATTAAGCCAATCTTCTCCAGAACTGATTAAAGAAGTATTGGCATCACCAAAAACCGCTTTTACTGAAAATACTATTATTGACACAACAGCTTTGAAAGATGAAATAAATACAATTATTGAACAAGGGTATGCCATTGACAACATGGAACATGAATACGGTATCAAATGTGTAGGTATCGCTATCAGTATCAATAATCAACTTTACGGATTATCAATAAGCGGCCCTTCTTTAAGGTTTTCCAAAGATAAAATAATCCAATATGCCAAACTGCTAAAAGAAGTTGCCGCTGAATTTTGATCTGTTTAGCGGTAATTATAATCTGATATACTTTATATTCTTTTTCATATTTTTATAAAGAATAGTATTTATTTTGCTAGTGTTACCAATAAGCGAGAAATTCAGCATTTAATACTAGGAACCATGCGGATATTGTCTTGTTTGCTGACAAATAATAATTTTCATAGTATCAGGATAAAAAACTATAAATAAGTATTCTATACGGTTGTTTCTATCTTCTTCTAAAACCATATAATCATAATGTCTGCTAAAATCAGGTCGATTAGATAACTCGATACCATTAGCTGCTTGGTTAAACCAATCTTCAAACGTGTCTTTTTCAATTGCCATTGATTGATTAAATAGTTCACTCTCTGGCGCTTGTTCGCATCTTAAAACAATATATTCTACACGTTCATCGCTATATATTTGAGTGGATTTATATTGTATTTTCATACCATCAGGCAAATCAATACTCCATTTTTCTTCATAATCATTAATATTAAACTTAAACAGCCTATAAACAAGCTGAAATAAACCAAAACCAATACCAATAACCAAAGCAATCGAGCCTAACACAATAATTATAATTATTGTTTTTTTCTTATTGCTTTTCATAATAATCCCCCATTATTCAATTATTCTGTTTTCACCAAACTGACAAGCCAATACTTAGCAATTTTGAGCCGATAGCTTTATCTTTCAACCTTTTCGTTTTAAAAGATAAATGCTTATCAGTATGTTATTGCCCATAAATACATGTTAACATTATACTATAAAATTATGTAAATAAAAACCATATAATGCTTACAAAAAACTCCATTAAAGTTCTTTATTGTTATCAAAAAATATGCCTTTTGGAAAATTTGTACTTATTCTGCTGAAATCTTTTATTAAATAAATCTTAATACTACTATCCAAATTATGGGTAAAACTAAATCACGTATTTCGCCCTATTTAGTTAAGTATGATTAATATCAAGCATCACGTATTTCTTGACAATACCCATTAGTTGCTCCAAAAACGGCAGAAAAACCGCTCAAAATAGGCGGTTTCTTTATCAATCGAAATCTTTTGCCAAATCATGTTTTTTTTGTCGTGCTTTTTTCTTAAATTTTCTTAGCAATAAATATTGCAATATATCTATATTCACTTGTAAATAATTGTTCATTTACACTTTCAGGAAAGTTAATAAAGCCTGATTCATAATAATATTCTTGTGTTTGAGCGTCCAGATAATAAGTCAATTCAGATTCAAAAACATTTTCAGAGTTAATAATAACATCCTTGCTTAAGCCTGTGGGCGGTGCAGACAGATAAACATAATAAATTTTATCTAATTCAGGAGCATCGATTTGCTCTTCTTTTTCTTTTAATAACACATTGAAGACAGTATCATCAATATCAAATTCTGTAATATCAATTAAAGCAGTTGTATCCTTATATTGCGTTTCTTTTTGACCGTCTGCAAACTTGTATATATGAAAAAATGAATCGCTAATAGTGTATATATGCCATACATCTTTAACTACGATGTCTTTATTAATTTCAAAAATAATATCTTTTGTTAACTTAACATTTCCGATATATTCGTGTTTTGAAATTTTTTCCCATTGAATTTGCAACGGAGCATATTTTTTATATTGCTCGTCCTTTTGCATTTCTTCAAGCGCCTGCTTTTCTGTTAATCCCTCATCTAACAATTGCTGGACTTTTTCTTCAATATTTTTTTGAATCTCAGCTTTTTCTTCAACAGAAGCATTAACCCATGCTACCGATGACGCAGCAACGTGATTATTTAATAATTCCTCATCTATAAAGTAATTAAAGCGATTAGAGTCATTTACTCTTAATTTTAAATAAACATCCTCATCTTTTTTGTATATACGCAAGCCTTGCTCTTCGTCTTTAATAGACGACACACTGTTTTTATCAGTTATTAAAAAGTCAATTTTTTCAAGATATTCACTAGGGGAAGAGAGTTTTACGGAATATTCTTCTGTTTTATTTTTGCATCCAGAAAGAATCACAATGGGCAATAAAACCAAAAAGAATAAAAGTAAGAAATTTTTACTTTTTTTCATGATTTGCCTCCTAGATTTTTTGTTATATATTACTTGTATTATATAAATTTCAAGCAAAAAAGTCAAGTTTGCCTTTAGATGGGGGCTTTTTTCCCTAATCAATATGTTTTATTTTAAGTTGAGATAGTATAAGGTCTTATTTGCCATAATGCTTGTCAATATTTCGCCCTTTGAATAACCAAAAGCCGTAAAACTTTGTTTTGATGACTTCTTTTTCTTTTACAAAACCTCACCTTAAGATTGACATATAATCTTTATTTTTATATATTTATAATGTTAAGTTATAATACTAAGGAGAAAAATGATGATTAGAAAAAACATTAGCAAAAGCCTGCTTTGCTTAATTATTGTTACATTAATTCTTTCTGCTTTTTTATTTGCATGCAAAAAACCTGAATCAACTGTTGATTTTAATATGGACAATTCTTTTGATGTGACCCAAGAACAATATGAAGAAATAACCTTAGAAGAGTTACGTTCTGCAGTTAATTCTGACACCATAGCAGCCTTACAGCCAATAAAAGTTACTTATAAGGAATGGACTGCAACTATGGACAAAATCACGTGTTTGGCAAACGGTTATTACATTCCTAAAGACGAACAGGTTAAATCAGCTATTAAGAATACGACCTTTTATCAGTCTACTGTTAATGATAACGGCAATATTACGGTTACTATGAAAATAAGCGGTATTACATATCAATATTATAACGGAGAGTATTTAGCCGAACAAGCCAGCGATGGAACAAAAACAAAAAGAGCATTGACAACAGGTTATGCTTTTTATGCAGGATCTGATTATATTTCACTCACACTTGCACTGGATTATGTCAATTCAAATCGGTATAGCCGTTATGAAGTCAATAAAGCAGTTAACGGCGATTCCGTAATATACTTTTTTAATTTCATTCCTTCGGGTGATTTGAACACTTTTTATTTATATTTTGTTTTTGAAGGGAATTCATTTTCCAAAGCTTATTTTATGAAGCGTTCAAGTATGGGTAATGAAGCTTATACATATATACTTCCGTTTGATGGAGATATTACATTGCCTGATTTTAACGATTATGCAATAGAGGAAGAATAATCCCAATTAATAAGAAAACACAAAAAATCACTCAAAACGAGTGATTTTTTTTGATAAAAAAGGTCATAGATTGCCTATCATCAACTTCAACATTCTAAGCAAAATCTTATTAAATGTTTAGTTCTTTTTGCCTAATTTACTTATTTGTCAATACGGATTTTATTAATTAAGTTTAAATCAATGCTTGTTCTATTTTTTCTCTGCATTCAATTGAGGTTGTAGGAAGTCTTAATATCTTCAACCCTGCAGTTGTTAGTAGTCTATCCTTCCTTCTGTCTCTATTATATTGTACAGCTTCTTTATGCTGTTCTCCATCAACTTCAATAATCAATCTAATTTCTTTATTTAATGTATTAAAAACAACGAAATCACAATGTGTGTTTGGATTATTAATAAATTTTAAATCATCTTCATCATTGATATAACTAGTATTCAAAATTTTTCTTAAAGAATAGCCAAAGTGATAATCTAATAATCCAAATTTTTTACTTAGACATATTTCTTTAATTAATGTACCTATAATATTTTCACTATCAAAGTTAGAGATTTTTATGAGTCTTTTTTGAAAACTTTGCAACATTGGAGAATAATCACTATACATTAAATCAAATACTGAAAATACTTTAGTATGTTCAATATGCCCACTGCTACAAAAATATTTAATATATTTTATAAAATCATAAAGAATTGTCCCTTCTTGTTGTATGATTTCTTTGCTGACAATTAAATATAAGATATCCTTTGCTCTTGATATTGCTACATTAATTAGATTAGGATTATTCAAAAAGTCTATTTTTTCATCATCTTCAAATAAAACAACTTTATTTGATACAGTGGACATGATAATGATTTCCTTTTCTTTGCCTTGAAATTTATGTACCGTATCAATCAGACAATTTGAAAAATTAAATCTTTTTTGCAATAATTCAACTTGATCTCTATATGGAGCAATAATACCAATATTTTTATTTTCTAACGACGGTAATATTTCTTTTTCAATTATTTCGATTTGCCGAATGTTCGTTCGCCCTCTGGCATGAAAAGATTCTGTAGTTATTACTTTTATGCCACAATCATCGTCTTTATGAGTAGTTTGAATAACAAGCTTATTGTCATAAAATCTTTTATTGCAAAATTCAATTATTTGTGGATCACATCTATAGTGTTCGCTAAGAAAAGTATTTGATATATTGCTCTTATATGAGCTTGATATAGAATCCAATATACTATGAGAACAATATTCAAACTCTTTAGATAAGTCATATTGCTTAAAAATTTCTTTTATTAAAGGAATGTTATTAGATTTTACAACATGCGGCAATTGCATTTTGTCTCCAACTAAAACAATGTTTTTTGCGCAAGAGAAAGCTATGCAGGCTGAGATTAAATCAACTTGGCTAGACTCATCAATAATTACATAATCATAAAGATAATTATACCCTGAACAATAATGTAAGGCATGTGTTGTGCTAAATATTATAGGAAAGCGTTTTATAAACTCGTTAAAATAGAATTTATAATTATTTTTTATAAAAGCTTCATCTTTATTAAATTTTTGGCTAATATAGGACAGTAACATATCTAAAGAAATTTGTTTCTGTAAAGAGGTTAGTTTATCAATATTTACGGTTAAGAGTTGATTCATCTTTTCAGCAAGATCTTTTTCTAATTCCAAAAGCTTTAATTTATAATATTTGTTTTGTAAATAATCTATTGACTCATTTATATCAAAAAAATATTTTTTCGTGGCAAATATGCCGTATCTAAAAAGAAATTTTAATCTATTAAAAAAACTATGTAATTTTTTTCAGACAGTGATTCTAACTCAGCCGCAAATTGTAAAATCGTTCGGCTAGTAAAATGCATTTTTTTAATCTTTTCAGGAATATTTCTTTTTCTAATATTATACTCAGCGTCGTTTATCGCCTGTTCTATTTTTATTTCATAAATCTTTTTTTTCAACTTAGGAATTTCAATTTGAAAAGATAGCGCATTTGAAACTTTTTTATTTAAATCATCAAGTTGCCGCTTATCAATTTGCTTATTAGTTATATTTTTCCAATTATTTATACTGTTAATTGGTATAAGATGAGTTTTATTAAAAAAATCTTCTATATTTTTTTTGTTACCCAAAAAAGCTGTAAGAAATGATAATTTTTCTTTCTCAAGCTTTTCTTCAACATTACGTGTGGCTTCATTATTTCCAGAGACAACTGCAACGCTTTTATTATTAATAATTGCATTTGCCACTATATTCAATATAGTGTGTGTTTTTCCTGTACCAGGAGGTCCTTGTATTAACGAAAAGTCGTTTGAAAAAGCTTTTCTAACAGCTTCCATTTGGGAATAATTACAACCAAAAGGATATATGAGAACAGAAGGCACTGCAGTTTTATTAATATCTTTTTTAGATAAAAACCTATCCAATGCACAATCTTTAATAGGCGTAAGTTGAGTAAGCTGATTATATAAAAAGTCTTGACCTTCTTCCACTCCTGATATAAACTTCGAAACTTTGCTTAAATAATCTATTACATCTTTAATAATCTTTTTATCTTCACAAGTTTCAATAAAATTTAATTCACTTATATGATATGACTTATGTATTCCATTTTCATAAAAAACTTTATACCAATTTTCAAATTTTAAAATCTTTAAAACGTTAACTAAAGGAATAGTTTCTTTAAAAATTGCCTGATTCTTCAGTGAAACTTCTTGAGGTTCAGTGAGCCATTCGATTTTCGAGGACCCATATGAATATACATTACCGTCATTAAAATGAACTTCCAATAAATGGCCTTTACGAAAAATGCTTTTTATATCATCACATCGATCGATATTTTTATTGTATTTTTTATCATAAATGATAATTACGTGCTTTTGTGAATCCATTATGCTTTTAACCCTAAATATTAATTAAAAGTCAATATCTATTCTATTATTGTTACGTTTCCATGCTTCAATGAGAGTATTTTTATTGTTTTTTAACCATTCATTTATTTCTTTAACATCTTTTTTATTATCTAAATTTTCAACTTCGAAGGTGTCAAGAAAGATTACTCCTCTTTTTATATTATTAATTACCACATGAGCATGAGGTCTATGATGCTTTGTGTCGGATTCATTATAAACATATAAACTAAGCCTGTTGTTAAATCTTTGTATACGCTCCCTTGTTTCAATAATAAAAAAATTGTAGTATTTTAAAAAAGTATGGATTAATTGTCTTTTAAACACTAAACTCATAAGCCCTCTCATTTCTAATTAACATATACCAATTCATAAAGTCATTCATAAAGGTGTTCAAACAGTTTTATTAATTATTCTGTTTTAAAGTGTTCATGATATTCTTATCTTCTAATAAACGCCTATTAAAAAAACACTTATAATAAATAAAAAAATAATTTCTTTATATTAAATTATAGATAAAAGTTATTCTAGCTGACTAAAGTCAACACTACTTAAAGACACAAAATGATTATAACACAAAGTTGTTGTTACAACAAGATACAGAAATTCTGTAATTTTATTAATGAACACCTAAGATAATATTATTTTACACCTTCAACTCCTGCTCGGTTTTATAAAAATCTTTCCAAGGGTCAGGGGCTTTTATTCTTAATAATGCTTCTTTTATATCCACGCCGTTGGGAGCAATGGTGTCAAGTTCTTCCCAAGATATCGGCATAGATACGCTTGCACCCTTTCTTGCTCTTAACGAATAGGGAGCGATGCTTGTGGCGCTTCGGGCATTTCTGACATAGTCTATAAAAATCCTGCCTTTTCTTTTGGCTTTTCGGATATTGTCGGTGTATCTGTCAGGATAGCGGCTGTTCATTGCCTTGGCGACACTTTTGGCAAAATCATGAAAAGTCTCCCAATTAACAGTAGGTCTAAAAGGCACAACCACATGATAGCCCTTGCCGCCGCTTGTTTTGAGATATGAGATCAAAGGTAAACTGTCAAGCAAACTTTTTAGATCTTTTACACCTTGGCGGACTTGAGCTAAGTCCATCCCTTCATCAGGGTCAAGGTCAAATACCATCATATCAGGCTTTTCGGGATCGTCTATTTGGCTTCCCCAAACATGAAATTCTACTGTGCCCAACTGCACTTCAGATATTATCCCCAGATTGTTCTCAATATAAAAATATTCTTCATCCTGCCCTTGAGAATTTTTTATAGGTATAGTGGCTATTCCTTGACTTTTTTTAGCAGGATGTTTTTTGAAAAAGCACTGCTCGTCAATCCCTTTTGGGCAGCGGATGCTGCTAAGAATCCTATTGCCCACATAAGGCATCATGCGTTCAGCCACTTGCTCATAATATCTTGCTATATCAATCTTATTCAAAACAGGGTCTTGAAAAATTATCTTATCAGGATTGCTAATCTTAATCCCCAAAACAACATCTTCTTCTTTCGAGGGCTTTTTTGTGTCTTCATCCTTTGTCTTATTTTCTAACTTTTCTTCTGGCAAAATATTATCTTCTGGTTTTTCCCTGACTATTTCTTTGGGGTTTTTGTCCAGTCTTAAACCTTTGAAGCTTGCTTGCCTTAATTGATTATCTTTGGTCCATTCGGCAAAGCTTATTTCTGCTACTAATTTTGGCTCAATCCAAGTTATTGTTTCATTAGTTTTTGGTTTTATAACATCTTTGAAGGGCGAGCTATCTTGGCTTATTTCGTCAAATTTATTTTCTAGGTCTATTCT
>CALAYY010000009.1 GCA_937895465.1 uncultured Clostridia bacterium
GCCCGTAATTGCTACAATAGCTATTTTTTCTTTTCAGGGTATATGGAATGATTATCTAGGTCCATTGATTTATATTAAAAACGAAGACTTATATACTGTAGCGCAAGCTTTGACATTATATCAGATGCCTCATGAAACACTTTGGGGCGAGATGATGGCAGCATCTATAATTACTATTTTACCGATTATTATAGTTTTTGCGTTTTTTCAAAAATATTTTATATCAGGCATCACATTAGGAGGTGTAAAAGGATGAGGAAATTACGTAAAGTGTTTGCTTTGCTGTTATGTACTCTTATATTTACCAGTATTTTATCGGCATTTACGGGCTGCAGCGATGGGCGAACTCAAATCAAAATCGCATATTGGATTAATAACGCTAATGAGCGTACTAACAATCAATATATTTTCACGGCGTTTGAAAAGGCATTTCCGCAATATCGCGTAACTCCTGTTGCTGTAAGTTACGATGCATATGGGGATGAAATTCCGCGTTTGTATGCAGGTAATACATTGCCGGATTTATTATGGATAAGGGAAGAATATCTCCCGATTTTTGCTAATAAAGGCATAATTGATCCGATTGATTCTTATCTAGAAAACGATGCAGAGTTTGATAGAACACGTTATTTTGAAAATGCACTTGAGTTTTCTACTTATAAAGAAAAAATCTATGGCTTACCTCGAGATATAGGCTGTCAAGTAATGGCTTTTAATCTTGATATTATGGGCGACACACCGCTGCCAAATAGTGATTGGACATGGGATGACATGGTAACACTTGCAGAGTCCAAAACAGTAAAAAGCGGTGATACAATTACACAATATGGCTTTGGATGGACGGATTGGCTGGCACTTGTTCATAGCAATGGAGGCCGTTTATTTTCTAATGACGGACAAACTGCATTACTCAATGATGAAAAAGTAGTTAAGGCATTACAGTTTTATTCTGATCTTCCCAATGTTCTAAAAATTTATCCGACTGCAGAAGCTTCGATGGGTATTGGCAATCCTTTTACAGGTAAGAAAGCTGCATTTGCAGTAGTTGGACCTTGGGATTTTGCTAAGCTCAAAAAGGCAAAGATTAATTTTGATATTCGTCCTTTCCCCAAAGGTCCGGATGGCGAAGGCCGTTTGCGTCTTTCAGGTTTGACTATCGGTATCAATTCCAAAAGCACTAAAAAAGAAGCCGCATATCAATTATTGAAATATCTTTCTTATAGCGATGAGGCACAGACTTTACAGGCGCAATACAGCATTGCAATGCCATCAATCAAGTCAATTGCACAGAGTGATATATACAGTAAAAGCCAGTTTGCACCGCCTTCAATGGATATATATTTTGATGCGCTTGCATCTACAGATATCATTTCACATTTTGAAGGTGAAATTCCTGCACTTGGAGTATTGGATGACTATATTTATCAGATTTTCCATAAAATTGATGGTCAGATAAAGAAAGTAGAAGATATAAAGAATGAAATGAATGCCAGTGTACAGGAGGTACTTGATGAATATAAGAAGTAAAAGCAAATGGTTATGCGCTTTTCTTGCATTGTTTTTAGGTTTACAGACATTTGCTTTGATAGGCTGCACACCAAAGCCAAAACCTAATCCAAATAATAATGAGGGTTATAAGGATTATCCGTTGCTCAATTCGAGTTTTGATGCTGATCTCAGTCCTGAAACGGATTTTGAATGGGACCGCTATTTATACGATACCGTACTTGAAAAGAGTACTGATATCGCCAGCAACGGCACCGCAAGCCTAAAAGTAAGCGCGCCTATTAGTGGATACTTTTCGATGTGGCAGGTACTTCCTATTCCAGAGGCTGATTACAGTGAAAAGTTTGACAAGCAATTTGCTGCAATGGGAAACCTTATTGCAGATAATAACACAACCATACGTTTTCCTGCTAAGGGCGATGAAATATCTTTCAGTTTAGATATGTATATGCCGTCAGCAAACGAGTTTTTTGATTTTTCATTAATTAAAATTGGAATAAAATCTGAAAATGCACGCAAAGTTCCTACTATCTTTATGGAAAGCGGAGAAATAACCCTCAAACCAGACCAATGGGTTACCGTAACAGCAAAAGCCAAAGTGAACGAAGGGCGTATTCCTGAAGAAGCAGTAATAATAGTTCCTTATATTAATATGGACTTGCCTGAGGATGGTGTTGTGTTTATAGATAATGTCAAAATTGGAAGTGCTTCTCCTGCAGGAGTATATGTGCCTCCCAACAATGAGGATAATGTACAGGGTTATGATGCATTTGATGATCGCGGCGTTTTCGTTGAGCTTAATAACGGAGATTTTGAATCAACTAATATGACCTTCCGCTATTCCTCAACAGGAATAAATGCTGGTAACTCATCAGTTGATGCTTATTTTGGAAAAAAATCGCTCAAAATCAATGAAAACAGCGAGGCTTACGGCATATTTGCGTTAGCAGACAGCAAAGTATCGCCCAAAACGGTCTCTGCAGGCGTATGGGTTAAGTTAGATGAGAGCAGCGTCGGTGAAGGCGCATCTGTCATTCTTGAAGCAAAAATTAATAATGAATTTGTAGTAATGGCTGAGGCAAAAACCACCATAAAAAAGCGTTGGGTTTATTTGAAAACACCGTTGCCTAATTCAATGTATAAAGATGCTACAATGAGCGATTTGCGCATTAAGCTAAAAAACAACAGCGATAAGCCATGTCTATTTGATTTTGTTGAAGTTGGAGACTGGCAGCGCATTAACGGCAATAAGCACCTCAATGCTATTATGTGCTATCAGCCATGGTTTTCCACTCCTGAAAGTACACAGCCTGAGGCGCAAAGCACTTGGGGTAACTGGGCTTTTGATTCAAGTTCTTCAGGCGGACGTAATTACAATCCATCCACGATAATAAACAAAACAACACCGTACGGCACACAACAGCGTGATATTGCATCTGTGCAGTATCCTATAATTGGTGCATACGACTGTCTGGACACAGAAGTCATCAATTATCAGGTTGAATTAATTGCGGCTATGAACTGCGATATGATTCAGGCTAACTATTACGGAAGTATGCCAAGTGCTCGCTATCAGAAACAGGTTTGTGATAACCTTATGAATGCCTGCCGTGAAAACGGTCTCAAATTCAGCATTCTATATGAACCCAAAATACATCTTAATGGTTGGGTTCCGCATTCCAGCCGTGCATTGTCGATAGAAGCAATATCTCAGGATATCATAGACTTTTTGAAAAAATATGAAAATGATAAAGCAATGGTTCGTTATAATGATCTGCCTATGGTTGAGATATTTGGTATCAATTTGTTGACTGGTGAAGAATGGGCTACAGTAAAGAGTAAATGTGAGACTGCAATGGGTCAGCGTATTTATCTGATGGGTGACGGCATCGGTCATATTGATCATACCAATACAGATTCACTCTTTCAATGGTCATTACTTCCTTCAGATGCGATTAATACTGACCATGCAAAAGCTTTGGAGTATTGTAAAGGACTTAATTCACGGGTAATTGACTGGACGCTTGCAAACGAATTTACTAAGATGCCTGTTGCTATGATATATCCCGGTTTTGATGATACACCTGTTCGTAATTGGAACGGCGGAAATATTAGAAAGATCGGCAATACGGGACCTGACTTTTTTGATGCTAGTTGGAAAGCTTATGAAGCATACAAGGATCAGCTTGACTGGCTTGAAATTGCCACATGGAATGATTGGACAGAAGGAACGATTATTGAGCCAACACGCGAGCTTGGACATGAACTTGCCTTAATCACGGCATCTCGTCTTGCTTCCTACAAAGGGCAAAAAGCACCTAGCAAAGCAGAGTTGGAAGCCATTACACAAGCATATCTAAATACTCGTACTATCAACTATATTTAAATACAGAGGACACCTATGAAACTGCTAATTGAAAGAAACAAAAACAATCCCATTGTTACCGGTGGAAAGGAAAAATATCGCAAAGTCGGCACATTTAACCCTGGAGTGATATACGATAACGGTAAGTTTTTTATGATTGACCGCGGAATACAGAGTATTCGTCCGTTAATCTGCACATTCAGTCTATTAGAAAGCGAAGACGGCGTACATTTTAGCCTGACAGATGGAAATCCCATATTTTCAGCACAAAAGGATTTGGGATGTGAATTGGGTACCGTTGAAGATCCACGCATTGTCAAAATTGAAAATACATTTTATATGACGTTTGCACATAGACCGTATACTTATGACTGTCATCCCAACGGTTTAGGTGTGCCTGAATACCGTCCTCTTAAGGGAGAGCTTGACAAAGGCATTAACCACACATTGAGCGGCTTTGCTGTATCAGACGACCTTAGGCATTTTGAAATTGTATCCATGCTTAATGCCCAAGGCGATATAGACGAAAGAGATGTCATACTGTTTCCTGAGAGGATAAACGGCAAATTTGCGGTATTACGCCGTCCACGCGACCAACATGGAGAAGAATATGGAACAAGCGGACCAAGTATATGGATTTCGTATTCTGACGATCTAAAGTCATTTACTGATCCTGAATTGGTTGCAGGACCGCTTAACGATTGGGAAGGAGAAAAGATAGGTTCAGGTGCACCGCCGCTCAAAACAAAAGAAGGCTGGCTGTTATTGTATCACGGCGTGGATAAAGACAGTGTTTATAAAGTCGGAGCAATGTTGTTAGATCTTAATGATCCTCGCAAGGTGTTGTACCGCACCAAAAACCCTATTATGGTGCCTGAATATTATTATGAAAAATTTGGATTAATAATTCCTAACGTGATTTTTCCTACTGCATGTCTTGAAAAAGATGGCTTGCTTTATATCTATTATGGATGCTGCGATACTTCAATATCTCTTGCAACAGTCAAATTGGACAACATATTAAAATATTTAAAACTTGGAGATTGATGTATGAGAAAAGTGTTTGCTCATTTATGCACTTGGTTTTCTACAAAAGATTATAGCGGTGTTTGGGAGATGTGGAACAGCGATTATGACAATAGTCCGCACAATCCCGAAACAATACAATTTGACGGTCGGCGTGATATAGCTGCAAATGCATATCCTTTATCAGGCTTGTATGACAGTGCAGATTATCATGCAATCCGTATGCAATTTTCGCTTATGCGTGAATGCGGTATTGACGGTGTCATTGTAGATTATGACGGATATCGTCTCAATCGCAATCGATATGAAAAATTTCTCAAAATATTGCCTCTCTTGAAAGAATACGGATTAAAACTAGTTGTATGTTTGGAGGAATGGTGCGGTTATTATCCCACAGGGACATTTAAAAACCGTGAGGATGAAATTACTGCGTTTTGTAATGAGTTCCAACATTTGGCAGAGTTGTGTTTTAACGATAATTATTATACAGAAGAAGATCGACCAGTCGTCTTTATTTTCCGCAAATGCCCAGATCAATGGTATTCTGCAGACGAATGGGAGATTGTTAAAAACCGCCTTAGTTCTTATCGTTCTAAGTTCTATTTTAATGATTGTTATGATAATACGATGGTTACGGTTGCTGACGGTTATTACTTTTGGGTGGGCGGCTTTGACAGTAGCAACAACTCCAACACCTTGGATTATTGCAAAAAGGAGCTGCAGACCTATAATAAGCGATTAAAAGAAATCAACGCAAAAGCTTATGTACCAAGCGTTGTTCCAGGTTTTGACGATTCCAAAGTTTGGGGATGGGGAGACGGCGCACGTATTGCACCCCGCTATGAAGGCAAGCGTTATGAATTGATGTGGAACCAAGCAATCGAAAGCGGCGAAAAGTTGATACAAATTGTAACTTGGAACGATTGGAATGAGGGCAGCTATGTCGAACCGTGTACAGCTTACGGATATGAATATCTCAATATGACAAAGCAATTTATTTGTATGCTGAAAAACACAAAATATTCGGATTCAGAACTGGTTTTTCGTAAAATTATAGAATCATTTAAAAATAAAAAATAATTAAAAAGGGAGAATGTATGAATATGAAAAACAAACTTCGTTTGATGTTGTGCCTTATGATCAGTTTTATACTGATTGTTGGGGCGACAGCATGTAAAGGCCCTAATAACGCTGGCAAGGTAAAGCCGTCCATTAAAAGCGTAAGCATTGTGGGCGGTAATATTACCAAAGAAATTGACAGCGGAGATTTTACAGTTGTTGCTCAAGTTGAATCGACAGGTGAAATCGATAGAACAGTTACATTTGCAAGTTCTGACACCAATATTGCAACAATTACCAGTTCGGGTCTTGTGCATATGGTGGGTGTAGGCACGACAACCATCAGTGCGGTTTCTGTGGCAGATTCTCAAAAATCAGATTCTATCACTTTGGAAGTTTATAAAGACTTTATACCTGCTAACGGCGGTATGGAAGACGATCTTCCCGTTTGGGGCTCTTATCCTAGCGGTGTTGCTACCTTTAGTGACGAGAAGGCTTATGAGGGAACACGTTCACTCAAAGTGACATCATCAGTTTATTCTGTAGTATGGCAGGGAATGATGATAGGTGAATCCAAGTTGGCTGGACAGTTTATCTCATTGGGAGCTTGGGTTTATCGTCCTGCTGACAAAAGCGGAGATATTAAAGTTGTATTATTGCTTGAAAATGTAATAAGTGAAACCAGTAAGCCCATATTAGTACGCTCAGAAGCTACAGCAACTACAGTAGATGAATGGGTGTATATAGAGACCTCTACAGTTCAGATCCCTATGGATGCTAGTCTTGTCAATGCCAAGGTAGAATTTCACGGTACAGGGGAAACAGTTTATATTGACAATGTTATGATCAATAAGGAAATCAGCAACAGTGTCAGTTTGAGCGGTGTTTATTTTGACGGCGACCCCTATACCGCATATTCCAATACAATCAACACTTATAACGCTGTTTATTCGGGAACACTTCCTGTTGTAGAGGCAGCTGGTACAGAAAGCGATACCAAAGTTGTCATCACGCAGCCCACCGAAGAAGATAAAGTTTGCACAATCGAAATTGAAGCCAAAGACGGTACCAAACGCACTGTGACAATTCAATTTACTGAGGTTTCTGATTCTGCACTTTCAACAATCAAAGTAAATGGGACAGACCTTGTTAATTTTGATCCGTTACGAAAAAATTATTATATGACGCTTCCAAAAGGTACGGTTGATGTACCCACTGTTACAGCAGAAACATATTTTACTGAAACAGCAAAAGTTTCAATTACTCAGGCAACAGATTTGAGCAACTTAAACACCTCCTTAGCCCAAATTAGTGTAATCGGTGCTCAAAGTGAATCTGTTTATAGTATTCAATTCCAGCTTGTAAAAGATAATCAGATTTTGATGCAAGCGCTGGACACTAATTTTGACGGAGCTAATCCAGGCAGCCGCTGGGGAAGAATAGATGCCACAACGGTAGATTTTGTATCCAACATGGGTAACAGTGGCAACGGTTCTGCAAAGATTGCTTCAAACTGCAATATGTGGGGCAGCGGCGATGATAATCCCGCCACAGGAATTGCCATATCAGTTGGCGCTTGGTTTTATGTAGATTCGATTAATGCAAGCGGTTCTGTTGAAATAGTGGTTGCCGCACGGGACGGAAGCAGTAATAAGATTGCCGATGTAGTATCTGTCTCTTATCCTATAACATTATCAGATTTAGGCAAATGGATTTGGGTGCAGTCTGGGGTTTCAGATATTGCTGTGCCTGCAGGTACATTTTATTTGCAATTTAATGTCTATAATAAAACAGCTGCCTATGTATATGCGGATGACATTAAACTCTTTAATGAAGGTGTATTGACTGAAGAGCCGACATCACCTGACTATATTCCTAGCGGCTATACATTGTCTACTAAAATCGCAGATCCTTCCTTTGAAGCAATGGATATAGATTCTTATTATACTGCAGTTTGGGGTAACGGATTTAAAGTGGTTGATTTGAAGGCTCAAAATGGAGCAAAGTCATTAATTTGTGAAAACGCTTTAAATTACAGCGGAATGAAGTTTACTATGGCGGTAGGTACTGATGTTATTGTTGGTGATACGGTTATTTTTGGAGCGTGGGTCTATATACAATCAGCCTCAACAGCAAATACCGTTATGGTCAAAATGGAATATCAAAAGACCGGTTATGTAGATGGTTCAAGTACGCCTACAACCGAAACAGGCAAATGGGTATTTCTCAAAACTGCACCTCATGTTGTAAGCAGTGCAGACGACAACTTGTTTTTGATAGTAAGCAATGAAAATGGCGGTGTTACTGAAGGCGATAAGATTACCTATTATGTCGATAACATCAAACTTTTTGTTAAAAGTGTATAATTAAATTGCTAATGAATGGTGTTCTAATTAATTAACGCCTTCAAAGCATTTGATTATAAACTTACAGCACTTAATAAGAATCAGAATGTAAAAGCATAAAAAAGCAGAAACGGCTATCTTTTAGCCGTTTTTGCTTTTAAAGCATTTTTACGTCTTGAATGCTGTAGTTGCCTATTCAAGCCACAAGTTGCTATCTGTTTTGCACTCTTATAATATCAATAAATGGCTGTTTGATATGATAATGATTTTACTTTTTAGATATTTCACTAGGCATTTTAGCGTATTTATGTTTATAATAACTCATAAGTTCAAATTTTAGGAGTTTTACAAATGACAAAAATCAGATTGGTACACATGGATAGTTTAAGTTGTGAGCCGATTGTACGAAGAATGCCCAATGGAGAATTGCTTACAGTATGTCAATGCGGTGATATTAAAGAACCTGCTCCATTAAACAGAGTGTATGCGTTTCACAGTAAAGATGAAGGGGTGACATGGAGTTCTAAAGAACTTGTTTATCCAGAAGACGGTCAAGCAGTTTATAATACTGAAGTCATGGTTATTAAAAATGAAGTAACGCTTTTCTTAACTCTTCATAACGGCTATTTTGTTGATTGGAAATGCATAATGATGAAGAGTTATGACAGCGGATATACTTGGATTAATGCAGGACCTACACCCAATCTTGAGACTTATACTTTTGTAAGAGGAATGATTAATTTAAAAAACGGAAATATTTTAAC
>CALAYY010000010.1 GCA_937895465.1 uncultured Clostridia bacterium
CTTGACGGTCAGTCACTACCATTTCGCCGTCCAAAATCATAGCCCGTCCATTAGCCCAGCTAGATAAAGATAGAGCAATATCAGCAAAATGTTTTGAAAAGTCTTTGCCGTTTCTTGTAATAAGTAAGGCATTATTGCCTTCAACAAATGCCACAATTCTGTAACCGTCATATTTTATTTCATAAAGCCAATCACCGCTCTTGGGTACTTGGTCAACCAGCTTGGCAAGCTGTACATCTATATGGCTTATGGGGTTTTTTATAAACTTCTCATCCGTGCCTTTTTCGATTTCCTGCATGGTTCTGCCTGTTCTTATGCTGGTATCATAGGATGCAATTCCATCTTCTTTTAATGTGTACTCGTCTTTTTCTTTTAGTAAAAGCCAGTTTTGTTTGGTTTCGCCTTCTTTTTGTTCTAACCTTATTAATGCCCAATTACCTTTCAGCCTTTTACCGAAAAGCTCAAACTTTAGCACACCTTTTTCAAGTCCGTCATTAACATCATATTGCGGTTTCCAATACCCCTCATCCCAAAGCATTACCGTACCGCCGCCGTACTCGCCCTTGGGGATAAGCCCCTCAAAATTCTTATACTCATACGGATGGTCTTCTACCTGTATGGCAAGCCTTTTGTCACTTGGGTTGTATGACGGGCCTTTGGGTACTGCCCAACTGAGTAGCACCCCCTTCCATTCCAATCTAAAATCATAATGGTCTCTTCTTGCCAAATGGTGCTGAACTACAAAGCTTAAATTATCTAAAGATGCACTTGTATAAACATCACTGCCTTGAGGCTCAAAAGTATGTTCAAAATTTCGCTTTTGCTGATATTCTTCTAATCCCGTAATCATATTATTTCCTTATCTATATATTTAGCTTTTTATTGTATTATCCGCAACTAATAACGTATTTATCTAAAATTAATCTATATATAAAAAGCCCCTAAAATATTTTTTAGGGGCTGGGTACTGTCTTTTAATTATTTAAATAATGCCTGTTTGGTCTTAACCGTTTTTTCGGCCCTGATAATTGCCCTTACCGGATTGCTCTTTATATAGTTCATAAAGGATTTCCTTCAACTCATTCAAATCCATATTTAATAGTTGGTTACGATTATAGTCTTTGGTTTGCATCATAATCATGCTAATTAATGTTGATCTTTCTAATTGAGAGTAGTCCTCAGAATTTTCATCATCTTCTAAGTCATCAGGATTGGGATTTGGATTTGGTCTGCCGCCGCCATTATTAATAATCTCTTCTTCGAGTATCTTATCCAGCAATTCATCAACAATTGTTTTCAACTCATGCATGGTCATTTCTTTCAATTTCTCTTCTGAGTACTCTTGGGTCTGATTAATTATCATATTAATCAATCTAAGTTTTGCAGGAGAGATTTTTTGGTTTTCGGCATTCTTTTTTTCTTCTTTATTAATTTTGTTTTTTTCAACTTTTGACTCTATCTTTTTTTCGTTTAAAATCTGATTTGCCCTGTTGTTGAGCTTATCTAAAGCCTCTTGTGCTTTTGATTGGTTTTTTCCGTACAAACTGATATATAAGGTGGAATTTGTTGCAAAAATTCCCTTTTCATTACATTCGTCAATAAATTGCTGCATTACTTCATCAATTGATTTGCCCTCGGGTTTAAAATCAGAAAACAGCTTTTCAGAATCGTCATTAAGATAAACTACTTCTTTCACCTTTTCAAAATGATCAATAGTAACAGCCATTGAAGGATTGATGTCCATATATATTGTCTGATAATCCTGATTCATATATCCAAAATAACCGCCGACTCCCGCAATCATCAAAACCAAAACACAAGAAAGAGCTATTGCAAAACGTCTGAAAAAAGACAGCGCAGGCTTGATAACTATATTATTCTCAACAGGTGTAACAAACTTGGTCTTTTCCAAAACCTTATCCAAACAGTTAGGTACAAAGCTATCAGCAGAGTTTATTAATATTTTTTCTATATCTTTCTTTCTCATTGCAATTCACCAGTTTTGAGATTTTGTCTCAACTTCTTCAATGCATTGTTATATTGCCATCTTACCGTTCCTTGCGGATGCTCCAAAATCCTAGCAATTTCCCAAAACTTCAATCCGCCTATGGTATGCATCAGCACTATCTTCAGTTCATTATCATTTAACACTTCTTTGGCAAGCTTTATAATTCCGCTCTCGTCAGAAATCATATTTTCATAACTGCCGCCTAAGTCTTCTCTTTCGTTAAAATCAGTCAATACTACTCTTTTTCTTTTTTTCAAT
The DNA here is from genome assembly GCA_937895465.1 of uncultured Clostridia bacterium. Classification (GTDB taxonomy): domain Bacteria; phylum Bacillota; class Clostridia; order Christensenellales; family DUVY01; genus DUVY01. The sequence continues at coordinate 2,267 of CALAYY010000010.1, forward strand.
TCATTAAGGCAAAGATTTTTGGCTATTACATTAATCCATGCTTTGCCGTTTCTGCCGTCCTTATAATATAATACGTAACGCATTATATTGACATAAGTGTCCTGCATCATATCCTGAGCAGTCTGATAATCATGCATATATGAGTAGCAGATTGAAAAGACCGAATTTTTTGTCATATTGTATATTTCAGTTAAGGCAGAGCTGTCACCCTGCCTTAACCTCTTTAGACATTTATCAAGCATTAAGATACCTTATAAATAATTATTAACATATATTATATCTTAATATCATTCTTTTGACCACCCATATCTTAAGCCTTAAGGATTATTATTGGCGTCCTCTCTGCTGTTGAAGTCCTTCCATTTGCTGCTTGTAATTTTCCATCATAGTGTTGAGTTCAAGTTTGTACTGAGCTTCCAAGGTTTCTAATTGTCCTTGCTTTGCTTGCAATTGGGCTTTTAACTGCGTGCTAGATTCTTCTGTTAGATCTGCCATTAATTGCATTTTTAAAGCCCATATTTCTTTTTTTAGTTCAGTTATTTCAGAATACTGTTCATCCAAATCATCCTTATACTCTTCAAATTCTTCTTGAACAGCTTCTATTTGATCTTTGACTTCTTCAGCCCTTTGCTTAATCTTTTGCTGATGCTCTTCTCTCTTTTGCTTATGTTCTTGTTTTCTTAATTCCATCTCAGCTTTCCTAGTTTCTTTTATTTCGTCCGCCTTGTTCTCGTATTCTTCTTTTAGCTGCTCTAATTCTTCTTTATATTGCTCTTCCATGATTTCATACTCTTCTTCTTTTATTTTTAAAGTAGCTTCCAATAGCTCTTTGTCTTCATCCAAGCCTTCAAAATTTTCTAACTGCTCTTCTAGTCCTTCAATTTCTTCTTCTAAAGTAAACATAGCCTGATATTTTGTTCTTAATTGTTCTCTTGCTGCCTTAAATTCTTGTCTTGCGGTATAACCAAGGTTTTGACCCTTAGTCGCTTCTTTTATCAAAGAAATAATATCTTTAACCGCCATATCCTTTATGTCATCCAAAGTAAGGTCAGTATTAAGGTCAAGTGCTCTTAGCATTAACTTTAATTTGCCGGCAGAAACACCTAAGCCTTGCGCTTGTTCTAGATATTCGTCTAAAATCTCTTGGCTTACCTTGCCAAATATTCCGTTATTGTCAAAAAAGTTAGCAATACGGTTTTTTAAAGCTGTTTTAATTTTTTCGCCTTTTGAATCTTGATTATCTTCATTTTCTTGAGTTAAGACATCAATATAGACTTCGTTAAAGCTGTCCACCTTGATATACCCTGCATCTGTTGCTAGTTGTACAACAAGCTCAGCCCCTTCTTCCAAAGTCATTCCCACAAGGTTTACCTCCGAAAGCAATGTTTCGGCGTCTTGATTGAGAGGGTTAACACTTTCAATTATGTTGTTTTCGTCAACAACTAATTCTACTTCTGGATTAATTCGCATGCTTACATAGCTGTATGCTGCTGCCGTATTGGATGTGCTGTTACAGCCGTAAAAAGCACCGCCAAGCAAACTTACAACAAATACAAAAGCAATAATCTTACTTAAAACTTTTTTCATTTTTTTATCCTCCTTGTCCTCTTATCAATAGTACAAACCAAAACTCCAAAATGTTTGATTTTTTATAATTTTTTTATTTGATTTTACATAATATTAAAATTGAATATTTATTACATATTTCAAAAATATATTTATTTTTGGATTATGCTGTATTTGTGTTTGCCTTGTGGGTGTGATATAATTTTAATGGGAAAATTTTTGAGAGTTTAATTTTTAGGAGTAAAGCATGGTCAGAAAGACAAAAATTATTTGCACGATGGGTCCTGCTACGGAAAATGAGGATATATTAAGACAGCTTATGGAAGCCGGCATGAATGTTGCACGCCTTAACTTTTCCCATGACACACACGAATCACACGCAAAAAGAATAGGAATGATAAAAAAACTCAGAGATGAGCTTGAACTTCCAATTGCCATATTGCTGGATACAAAAGGTCCTGAAATCAGAATAAAGACCTTTGAAAACGGAAAGGTAGCCCTTGAAAAAGGTCAAAAATTCGTACTAACCACTGATGATATAATCGGTAATAACGAGCGGGTAAGCGTAACCTACAAAAAATTGCCCAGGTGTATCTCTCCCAATACTGCAATGTTATTAAATGACGGACTTATTGAATTAAGAGTTGATGAGATAATCAAAAATGATATTATCTGTACGGTTATAGACGGCGGAGTGCTTAGTAACAGCAAAAGCCTTAATATTCCTTCTTGCAATATTGATATGCCCTATATTTCCAAGCGGGACGAAGAGGATATAATCTTTGGAATCAAACACGATGTTGACTATATAGCAATGTCTTTTGTAAGGTCCTCTGATGATGTCAAGGAAGTAAGAAATCTGCTCAATCGCAACGGCGGAGAAGAAATAGAAATTATCGCTAAGATAGAAAACCGTCAGGGCGTAAATAATCTGGACGAAATTTTGAAATATTCGGACGGTATAATGGTAGCTAGAGGCGATATGGGCGTGGAAATACCTTTTGTTGAGCTTCCCGCTATCCAAAAGGATATAATCAAAAAATGTTACCGTGCAGGCAAAAAGGTTATAACGGCAACACAGATGTTAGAGTCTATGATTCATGCACCCAGACCCACAAGAGCTGAAATATCTGACGTTGCTAATGCGGTCTTTGACGGCACAAGTGCTATTATGCTAAGCGGCGAAACGGCAATAGGCGAATATCCCTTGCAGACGGTAAAAACTATGGCGTCTATTGCGGAGTATGCAGAAAACACTATTAATTACAGAAAACGCTTTAATGCTTTGGAAATGGAAATAAAAAATATATCGGATGCGGTTTCTCATGCAACCTGTGCAGCTGCCATGGATTTAAACGCCTCTGCTATATTGGTTGTGACACAAACCGGCTCTACAGCTCGTATGATAAGCAGCTTCCGTCCAGCTCCGCCTATTATTGCCACCACAATCAGCAAAAAAGTCTTTTATAAATTAGGCTTGAGTTGGGGTGTTATTCCTACGGTCGGCAGTCCTCAGCAAAATACTGATATTTTATTTGAGCATGCTCTAGCTTGTGCCAAAAAGACGGGCATTGTAAAAAAGGGCGATACTGTGGTAATTACTGCTGGCGTACCTGTAGGTATATCAGGCAACACCAATATATTAAAGATAGATATAGTAAAATAATTTTTATAAAAAACGATAAAACAGCAGTGTGAAAATCCACTGCTGTTTTTTTATTTAGCTTTAATTTATCTCAAACCAAACTTTTAAAGATTCTTACACCTGACTGTTCCATGTTCTTAAAAGCAAATATATTCATAAGTTCAGCGTTATGCATGGGAGCGTCATAAGTATCCACATAATCTGTAAAAACCAAGACATTGGCAGCTTTTTTTATTTCATTAAAATATGCTTTTAGTGACAGGGAAAATTGCAATATACATATATCAGTGCAATCCCCCATTATAAGATAGTTGTCATACAAACTTACATCGGCATATTTTAAGAAATTGAAGATGCCGTTGGTGCTGTCTTTTTCTATTATCACGCCCTTATTTCTTGCAATGTCGCTTACAATTTTTTGTTCTTCTAAGGTGTGGCAATGCGGCGGATAATCAGAAAATTCTAATGAATCAGGAGTATGAACATCGTTAATAAAGAATTTTATTGCATTGGGAAGATAATCTAATGCACCTGCAACACGGTCAATAAGCCCTTTCATTCGCGGGCTATACAGCGCACCATGCGAGCAGAAACCGTCAACCATATCCAAAATTATAACCGCGCACCGTGAATTATTGTAAGTTCGGGCAAGTAAGCTTGGCTTATTTTGATATTCTATTTCAAGGCAATTTAATTCTTTAATCTGCTTTTCGTTCATTAGATGCTCCTATTATGCTGATTACTTTTTGGTTTGAAGTTTGTAATATGCGCCTCGCTTTGCCATAAGTTCATCGTGTGTGCCTGCTTCCAAAATTCCTTTATTACTTATATACAAAATACAATCGGCTTTTCTTATTGTGGACAATCTATGCGCGATTATAAAGCTGGTGCGTCCTTTGAGAATTTTTTCTAACACCGCCTGAATTTTGGTTTCAGTTTCGGTATCAACTGAGCTTGTAGCCTCATCCAAAATCAAAATCTTAGGGTCACATAAAATTGTTCTTGCAAAAGAAAGCAGCTGGATTTCGCCGCCTGACAGTCCTGCACCTTTTTCACTGAACACATGGTTATATCCGTCAGGAAAGCGTCTGATAAAATCGTCGCACATAGCCATCTTTGCAGCATTGATACATTCTTCGTCTGTGGCATCAGGTCTTGCGTATCTGATGTTTTCCATAACGCTGCCGCTAAATATAAAGGAATCCTGCATCATTACACCGACTTGGCTTCTCAATGAATACAGTTTGACATCATTGATGTTATGTCCGTCAATCATCACTCGTCCGTCAGTTGCTTCATAAAAACGGCTCAAAAGATTGACTACAGTCGTCTTGCCTGCGCCTGTAGGTCCTACCAAAGCTATTGATTTTCCTGACGGCACTTCAAGATTGAAGTTTTCCAAAATATTATTGCCCTTTTCATAAGCAAATGTTACATTATCAAATTTTACATCGCCTTTTATGGAAGGCAAATCATAAGCGTCTTCATGGTCTGTTATGGACGGCGGAGTATCCAAGGTTTCAAAAATTCTCTCTAAATTAGAGCTTGCCACAGACAGCTGCTGTATATAATTGGATATATTGTTAAGAGGTCCAGAAAACATACCCAAATATCCCACAAAGGCTATCAATAATCCTGGCGAAACACTGTCTGTTCCAAAATGCAATATTATAAAATACGCAACTACATATATACTCATTTGCCCCAAATTCCAGAAAAAGTCCATTGCAGGAAAAAACATTTCGTTGAGTCTTATAACATTAATCCAGCCTTTGTTGCATTGGTCGTTAAGGTCTTTATAGATGTTGCAGTTTATTTCTGTACGGTTAAAAGCTTTTGTAACCTGAATGCCGTTAATGTTTTCTGCGACATAAGCCGTACGGTTGCTTGCCTTGTTTCTAAAGTTTCGATATCTTACATGTATTTTTGAGCGTAAAAAAGTAAGCACAAAACCAAGCGGAATTATACATACAGTAACAATAGCAGCAAACCTATAATCCAAAACAAATAAAAAGCATAGTATAAGCACGGTTTTGACACTGTCCGTTATAAAGCCTACTACTGTTCCTGACAGGATATTGGCAAGTTCGTCTATATAGCTTGTAACCCTTACCAAGATTTTACCTGCAGGGCGTGAATCAAAATAATCAAAAGACAGCTTTTGAAGATGTGTAAAAAGCTCGCCCCTTAAGTCTCTTACTATCCTATAGGCATTTTTGGTCATTACTCTGGACTTAATCAGATTAAATAAAATATCACTTATAACAACCAATGCCCATGCTATAAGTATGACTATCGCCAACACCACATATTGAGGCGCTCTGTTAGCCTCGTCCAAAATTTTATCTATTATAACTTTGTTAAAATATGAAGGCAATAACGCAATCGCTCCCATAATAAGCATAAAGACGGTTATAAGGATAAACGCTTTTTTATACGGTTTTACATAGGACAAAATACGCAAAATCATTTTGCCGTTAAATTTGGATTCCAGATGCTCGTCTTCAAAATATCTATTGCGTGCCATTATGATATCTCCTGAAAAGTTGCCTGCTGCTTTTTGTAAACATCGGCATATCTTCCTTTTAGCCTCATAAGTTCTTCATGAGTACCTCTTTCAACTATTTCCCCGTTTTCTAGGTAAATTATCTCATCGCAAAACCTAACAGATGCCGCTCTGTGTGCGGCAATTATCAAAGTCTTGCCTGAATATTCGCTGTTTAACGCCTTTACAATCTTATTCTCTGTTTCTAGATCAAGCGCACTTGTAGCATCGTCCAATAACAAAATAGGTGCATTTTTGAGTAATGCTCTTGCTATTGAAACTCTTTGCTTTTGCCCACCCGAAAGTCCGACACCCCTTTCGCCTACTATCGTGCTATAACCTTGGGGCATTTTGGTTATAAAGTCATGTGCTTGTGCAACTTTTGCCGCCTTTATAACTTCTTCGTCATTAGCATCAGGATTATAAAAAGCTATATTTGAGTCAATTGTATTAGAAAACAAAAACACATCCTGCATAACAAAACCAAATTGTCTTCTCACGTCGTCAAGCTTTTGGTTTTTTATATCTGTTCCGTTAATGCGTACAGCGCCTTGTGTTGTTTCATAAAATCTTGACATTATCTTTAATAAAGATGATTTTCCTGAGCCAGTTTTTCCCATAATTCCCAAGCGTTTGCCGTAAGGCAAATCAAGTGTGATGTCTTTTAAAATGGGCTTGCTGTCTATGGTAAGTCCTACACCGTCTAAAGACAAGTGAGGCTCACCCTTAATACTTTTTGCATTAGGCTTATCCGTGATAACATTGTTGGTATTAATAAAAGTAAACAATCTATTGGCACATACCATTGACTGCTGTAGTTGTCCTATGTTGTTAGATATATTGACCAAAGGGTTAGTAATTAGACCAATATATGCGACAAACGAACTGAATTCTCCTACCGTTATTTGACCTTTTATGCCCAAAAAAATGGTTATAATTATTGAACCCAAATATGCAATTTGGGAAAACGATGAAAAGATTGCACTGTATTTGCTCCAGACTTGTGTATGGTTAAAATACGAATTTTTGTAATTTTCATTGCGTTTTTCAAACTTCTTTATTTCTTGCTTTTCTGCGGCATAGGCTTTTACAATTCTGATTCCGTTTATATTTTCTTGAACACAAGAATTAAGCTCTATTGAGCGGTTTCTTATATTGTTATAAACACCGCGCATGCTTTTCATATATATGCGTGCAGTAAACGCCATAGCAACACCTACAGTAATAGGCAGTATTGCAAGCGCCCAATGTATTCTGGTTATAAAAAACGATGCAATTATGACACTTAAAAAATTTTCAAAACTCAAAGGAAGATAATGCAAAAATATATCTTTGACCATTACCACATCAGATTGGGCGATACTTAATAATTCTCCGCTTGTATAGCGGTTAAGAACAATTGAATTTTGAGTAATGATTTTCTTAAATGCGGTATTTCGCAAATCTTTTTCGCAATCTACAGCTTTGCTGTGTCCCAAATTCCAGCGAACATAATGTGCAAAATGTCTATAAAAAACCAAAACCGCAAAAATTACAATAAGCACAATTAACGATTTGGTAATATTAGACTCTTGACCTACTATGCTTTTTAATAAGGGCAAGAAGATACTTGAAGACTGTTTTTCAGGTACTTTGCCTAAAGCAGGCATTATAACCTCATCGACTATAAGCTGAACAGCCTGCGGCATTAACTGGGTAATCAGTATCCATGAACAACCTAATAAAAAACACAAGAAAAAGACAAACCAATGCTTTTTGAAATATCCCCAAGCCTGCCAGAACGCATCCATTGCAAAACCCTTTAATTTTTGTAGTAAAATGTTTAAAGATATAATAACATATTAAAAACAAAAGTAAACGGTTTTTCATGCTTTTAGCAGTTAAAAAGCTTGTATTTTTATTGTGTAAAAATATGGAAATATTTTCTTAAGTATTTTGCTTTTGATGTTAAATTGACTTTATAATATTGCTAATATATAATAGTTATGCTAATATAATGAATAATTTGGATTTATTAAAAAAGTTAATACGTCTGCGTATTGCAACAAGGCGCGTTTGTTGTTTTGAAGATAAGGAAAAAAAGCTTATCAGCCTTAAAACTAAAATGCTTTTTTTATTATATCTTAACGACGAAATGAAGCCTTATCAGCTTATCGACCGACTAAAAGTCAGTAAGCCCAATCTTACGGTTTTGGGTCATGAGCTTTTGAAGGAAGGCTTAATAGAAAAAACAGCACTTTCAGACAAGCGTAATATTATTTATAAAATCAATAATAAGGGAAGGCTTAATATAGAAGAAAAGCTAAATAAAGTTGATATTGAGGGTGTAGATATAGACACCAATCAAGCTCTTGACAAGGTGTTGGATTTTTTGGAAAATATGTAAAGAATATTCTTAACATATTTTATTGACCCTTATAATGTCTTTTGGCATATACATTACTATATTAATATTTGGATAGATTTTATGGGAAAAATAAAGATGGATCTTGAGGCGGCTTTAAAAAATGACCCAGCCGCAAAAAGCAAGTTGGAAATCATTTTGACTTATGCCGGTTTTCATGCTGTTTTGGGATATAGGATAGCACATTTTATTTATAAAAAGTTAAAATTAAGATTACTTGCACGAATAATCAGTCAAGTTACCAGATTTTTTACTGCAATAGAAATCCATCCTGCGGCTCAGATTGAGGGTGGATTGTTTATAGACCATGGCTGCGGAGTAGTAATAGGTGAAACAGCTATAATAGGCAAAAATTGCACGCTCTATCAAGGTGTTACTCTAGGCGGTACGGGCAAGGATACGGGTAAACGCCATCCTACCTTAGAAGACAATGTAATGGTAAGTGCAGGGGCTAAGGTGCTTGGACCTATTACTATAGGAGAAGGCAGCAAAATCGGTGCGGGCAGTGTGGTTTTGATTAATGTTCCTGCCCATTCTACAGTGGTGGGAATACCAGGAAGAATAGTCAGAAGATACGGCAAAAAGACTAATGAACTTGACCAGACCTTCCCCGACCCTCTACTCGAAGAATTTGCAAGGCTTTCTACAGAGATAGAATGCCTGTATCATAGAATAGAACTTTTGGAAAAAAAAGGAAACGATAATGCTAAGATTGTATAATACAATGACCAGACAAAAAGAAGATTTTATTCCTATAAAAAACGGCAAGGTGAGTATGTATTCTTGCGGTCCTACTGTGTATAACTTTGCGCATATAGGCAATATGCGGACCTATATTTTCGTTGACTCTTTGCGAAGGGTTTTACATCATAACGGTTATAAACTTAACGGCGTTATGAACATAACTGATGTAGGACATCTTGAGTCTGACAGCGATACAGGCGAAGATAAGATGCAGGCTACTGCAAAGCGTGAAAACCGCTCCCCTTATGAAATAGCTGACTTTTATACAGGTGTGTTTTTTGACGACCTGAAAAAGCTCAATATCCAAACACCCGAGCATACTCCCAAAGCTACAGATTATATCAAAGAAATGATTGAGTTTGTAAAAGCGCTGGAAAATAAAGGCTATGCTTACCAAACTTCTGACGGCATTTATTTTGATATCTCAAAATTTGAAGATTATGGAAAGTTAAGCAAAATTAATTTAGACGAACAGATAGCAGGCGCAAGAGTAGAAGTCAACCAGGAAAAGCGAAATCCTTATGACTTTGCTTTGTGGAAAAAAGCACCCAAAGAACATATAATGCAATGGCAAAGTCCGTGGGGAATGGGTTATCCTGGCTGGCATATAGAATGCTCTGCTCTTGGCAAAAAGTTTTTGGGTGATGTATTTGATATTCACAGCGGCGGAGTAGATCATATTCCGATTCATCATGAAAATGAAATTGCACAAAGTGAGGCTCTCTTAGAAAAACCTGCTGTTAATTATTGGATGCACAGTGAGTTTATGATGGTTAATAACGGTAAAATGTCTAAGTCTTTGGGCAACACTTATACTGTAAGCGACCTTGAAAAAATGGGCTATGACCCGATGGATTTTAGATATTTTTGCCTTAACACCCATTATCGAAAAAAATTGAATTTTACTTTTGAAGGACTAGAGGGTGCAAAGGTAGCAAGAAAAAGACTGTGCGAACAGATTAACGCTCATATGCTCAGTCAAAATAATGATAGTATAGATATTGAAAAGTATTATAAAGAGTTTGACGATGCGGTCAATGATGATATCAATATTCCGCTTGCTTTGGGTGTATTATGGACAGCCCTAAAAGAGCCGAAAAGCAAAAAGGTCTATGATTTTGGTATGTATGCAGACGAAGTTTTGGGATTAAGGCTAAAAGAATGCGCACAAGAAATTAAAGAGCAAAATCAAGACGACAATGATATACCTATGGAAATACAAGAACTTGCAAAAAAAAGATTAGAAGCCAAAAAGTCCAAAAACTATGCTTTGGCAGATGAATTAAGAAACAATATAACACAGCAAGGTTATAATATTATAGACACTTCTCAAGGCTATAAAATAACAAAGAGCTAGAAAGTTTATTCACAGTTTATAGGTAAATAAGCCTTCTTTTTCAAAAGAAGGTGACTTTCGCTTTGGCGAAAGATGGATGATTTATTTAATATAGCTTTATGAAACATTATGAGAAATCCAGCAAGTTAAAAGAACATCATTAAATAAATGACTTTTTGCGGGCGTGCACCGCAAAAAGGACTCTGTTCAAGACCGACCAAAATTGCTTTAGCAATTTTGCGTTTGGTCGGCTTTTAATCCTCAGTCGCCGACGCGACAGCTCCTTTTGATAAATGAGCCTTTGGTGTTTATTAAAATTTACAGCTTGTAGAATATAAGCCTTCTTTTTCAAAAGAAGGTGGCATTTTGCGTTAGCAAAATGACGGATAATTTATTTATTAAAGTAGTTCAATTCATTATGATAGACCTATCTAGTAAAAGAATGTCATTAAATGTTAAATTAAAAAAAGCATTAACCTTTTTAGATTAATGCTTTTTGTTTATTATTTAATTTTTGATTTTTTAAGCATAAACTTTCATTGCTTGGTCATAAGCAGCTTTTACAACTGACATATATCCAGCAAAGCCTGTCAATGTTGCGCCTGTATTAACATCGCCGATATAAAACTCTTTAGTTTCTGCATCAGCTTCAATACCGTCCAAATCACCTAAAGTATATTTAACACCGTTTGCCTTTACATAGCTTTCCATCTTAGCAATATTTCCTTTCCATCCTAAAGGATATTGTGTGCCAGTCCAATAATTGCTTTTGGATTTATACAAATCAGTATAGCTGTTATTACCGCCGTCATATTCAACTTCATAATTATCGCCGACTTTTTTGAGAATTTTGAAGTTTCCTTTGGCTGCTTCTTCGTAATACAGCTTTTTAAGATCCTTATTTTCCTTCATATCAGTAATAAGATTATCAACATCTCCGCCTATTTCTGCATAAACAGGAGAAGGATATGCGGTATTATCGCCACTAATGCTGGTAATTTCAAATTTCTTATCTCCAATACTGATATATTTTGCAAATATAGCCTCTGATGCAGGTCTAGTACCACTTGCGGGAATAGTAGCGATTACAGTATCAGTAATTGCTTTATTTTCTCCGCCTTGTCTGGTCCATCTGTCAGTTAAGAGTATTTCATCAATCTTGATATCTTTAACAGCACCGCCTTTGTCAACGGTAATATCAGTAATAATAAAGTAATAAGATGTACCTTCAGCTACCAAATCATAAACTGTAGCTGAACTTGTTGCAGGTTTTTTATTACAGCCGAAAACGCTTGCAAGCATCATAACTGAAATTGCTACAGTCAGCATAGAAATCAAAAACTTTTTCATTTCTTTAATTCTCCTTAAATTAATTATATAAATTTAAAAAATTTTTATCTAGTCCTAAAACACAAAGATTGACAATGTATTCTCATGAAAAATATATCATATTATCATATTTTTGTAAAGTAGTATGACTATACATTGTCAATCAGAAATAGCTACTAATATATATATATTATTAGTCTTAGATTATTTATTTAATATTATGTGAAAATTATATGAAATTTATTAATTATATTGACAGTTTCTTATCAAATTGGCTGTTATACAGCATGGCATAAAACCCGTCTTTTTCAAGAAGACTTTCATGAGTACCTTGCTCCACAATCTGTCCTTGATTCATAACTATAATAATATCAGCATCTTTTATAGTAGAAAGTCTATGGGCAATTATAAAGCTTGTTCGTCCTTGCATAATCTCTCTAAATGCCTGCGTTATTTTTTGTTCAGTTAAAATGTCAATACTGCTGGTAGCCTCATCCAAAATAAGTACAGACGGGATTATAAGCATAGCTCTTGCAATGGTAAGCATTTGCTTTTGACCCAAAGAAAGATTTTCTCCGTTTTCGTCAATTATCGTATTGTAGCCGTTCGGCAATTTTTCTATAAAGCTATGGGCATGTGCCTTTTTGGCGGCCGCTTGTACTTCTTCTATACTGGCATCAGGCTTGCCAAAAGCAATATTTTGCATAACTGTGCCTTTGAAAAGCCAAGTATCTTGCAGCACCATACCAAAATTTTTGCGGTACTCAGCTTTTTCGATATCTTGAATATTAATTTTGTCAACAAAAATCTCGCCGCTATTTACATCATAAAATCTCATAAGCAAGTTTATCATAGTGGTTTTGCCTGCTCCCGTGGGTCCTACTATGGCGACTTTTTGCCCTTGACTGACTTTTAGATTAAAATCTTGGATAAGTTCTTTTTGCGGTGTATAAGAAAAACTGACATTTTCAAAATCAAAATCGCCTTTAACAGATATATTTTGTTTCGATTTTTTAGCATCAGACCTAATGAGCTCTATATCTATAATCTCAAACATTCTAAACGCGCCCGAAAGACCGCTTATTATCTGACCCATTACGGAAGTAAACTCATTAAATGGGCGTGAAAATAAGGTCGCATAAGTTAAAAAACTGGTAAGCATACCGATTGACAGACCCATATATATAGCGCTTAGTCCGCCCACAAGCCCTACAAGCGAATAAGAAAAATAATTGACAAGCCTTGTGCTTGGATTGGACAATGCAGCAATAAAATTAGCCTTAATTCCTGTCTTATAAAGTTCCTGATTGATTTTTTCAAAACGGTTTTGAGCTGTTTGTTCAAAATTAAATGCTTTTACAACTCTTGCACCCCTTATATGTTCTTCGGCATATCCGCTGAGCGTTCCCATAATCTTTTGCATTTTCAAAAGCTTTTGCGCAGATTTTTTGGATACGGTGCGAGAAACCAAAAACATTATAGGCACAGCTATTACAATGACCAAAGTTACAATCGGACTTATATACAGCATAAAACCTAGTGCAGCAAGGATTATTACTATTCCTGAAAAAAACTGATTGAGCATTTGGGTAACGGCATCGCTTATCTGATCGCAGTCAGCAGTAAACCTGCTTAAGATATCGCCCCTTTCCATATTATCTATTGATTTTAAGGGCAGATTAATCAGCTTTTCAAACGCCTGCTGCCTTATGGTGTTAGTTACTTTGGCCGCAACACTTACAGCAAGCGAAGTATAAAGCCATACACATAATGCGTTTATTATATAAAGAACACCTAAAACTGCTATTATCTTAACAAAAAAGTCAAAATTGACATTGCCTGCTTCAATTATGTTATCTACAGCTTGCCCTACCAAAATAGGTGCGGCAACATAAAACACATTGCCTATAAGCGATAAAACAAAAATTAAGATTATTGTCTTAGAATGTGCTTTGAGATTTTTTAATAATCTTTTTAGAGGAAGACCTTTGTTTTTATCCATTTTGTCCGCCCTCTATATTGATTTGGGTTGAGTATATATCTTGATACAGCTGATTAGTTTTTAAAAGTTCGTCATGAGTGCCAAGCCCTGTAATTTTTCCTTCATTGAGAACGGCAATAATATCCGCATTTTTTAGACTGCCTGCTCTTTGAGAAATTATTATAACTGTTTTTCCCTTCATTTCTTTTTTTAATGCTTGACTCAATCTTCTTTCGGTTGCAAAGTCCAGCGCACTGGCAGAGTCGTCTAAAATTAATATTTCTGGAGACTTGGCTAGAGCCCTTGCTATAGTAAGCCTTGCTTTTTGTCCGCCGCTTAAATTAGTTCCGCCTTGTTCTATATGGTATTCATATTTTTCGGGCAATTTTTCCACAAAACCTGCTTGCGCAGTTTTTACTGCCTGAATAAGTTTTTCTTCCGAAATATTTTGATTGCCCATTAAGATATTGTCTTTTATACTGCCTGAAAACAGCAATGCCTTTTGAGGCACAATTCCTATATGCTCTCTTAAAACTTCGGGCATGAGGTTTTTTATATCTTGTCCGCCTATGGTAATTTTTCCGCTCTTGACATCATAAAAGCGGGGGATCAAATTAACTAATGCCGTTTTTCCTGAGCCTGTAAGTCCCACAATACCAAAAGTTGAGCCTTGGGGGATAGTAAGATTAATATCTTTCAAAATCTCCTTGCCTTCTCCAAATTTAAAGCTTACATTTTCAAAAACTATATCGCCTTGAGGAAATTGTTCTAAAGTCTTGCCTTGTCCATCAGTTGTTATCTTGGTATCTAAAACTTCACTTATACGAGCCCCTGACGCCAAAGCCCTTGTAACCGTTATTACCAGGTTGACCAAAACATTGAGTGCTAAGACTATCTGTGAGATATAATTGATAAAGATAATCATCTTACCTTGCGTAAGCCTGCCAGTATTCACTCTTATTCCGCCCAGATAAATAATCGCTAATAAAGATAAATTGATAATTAATATTGCCAAAGGATTGGAAAGTGATGCAAGCCAGCCTGCTTTTATTGCAGATTTTGCATGCTCCCCTCCTGCCAAAACAAACTTTTCCTTTTGGGAATCCGTTTGTCCAAATGCCTTAATAACCCGTATGCCTGTAAGGTTTTCACTGGCGGTCAAAGATATCTTATCCAATTTAGTCTGAACTTTTCTATATAATTTTACAGCAAGGTTAATCAAGAAATATAACACTAACCCTGCAATAGGAATAGCTATGAGCATAATAAGCGCCAAAGTCCAATCGATTATAAATGCGCCTATAAGGCTGCCTATACACAAAAACGGTGCACGTAAGACCAATCTTAATACCATCATAACCATGTATTGTAACTGATTGATATCTGAAGTCAGTCTTGTAGTAAGAGATGAAGAAGAAAAACGGTCAAGCTGTGAATAAGAAAAATCAGTAATTGTTTGAAATGTTTTTTTTCTCAAAGCAGTTCCAAAACCTTGCGAAGCAACCACTGCAAAATGCTGTCCAAGTATGGAAATCAAAAAACCCAAAACAGCAAGTCCAAAGATACAAGCACTTAGTCCCGCTATCAAAGGGATATCATTGTGTTTTATGCCTACATCAATAAGCCTTGCCATAAGAATAGGAATAAAAAGCTCAAATACAGTCTCTATAAACTTGCAAAGAGGTCCTAAGATAACTTGTCTTTTATATGGTTTTAAAAAATGTGTGAGCCGCATTAAAAAATTTACTTCCGTTTTTTTGTTTACTATACCATATCTTGGCTTATTTGGTAATCATTATAATAAATAACATCTA
>CALAYY010000011.1 GCA_937895465.1 uncultured Clostridia bacterium
TTCTCATCCCGAACACGGAAGTTAAGCTTTCCAGAGCCGAGGGTACTTGCTTGGAAACGAGCCGGAAGAGTAGGTCGTTGCCGTAAATCACTAAAAAGGTCAGTTATATCAACTGACCTTTTTGCTATTTTTTAACCAAAACAAAGCATGTAATAACGGCAATTTTTGGCAGTCTTATATTTTTTTGAGAGATGTTTTAATTTATTTTTATTGCTAAGATATAGTCAATGAAAAATGATATCACTATAGAACAAATAATAAAACTGAATAAAACATTTCAAAACAATTCTGTAACATACTCGCCGTTAAACGGCGGATTTTCTAACGAAACTTATCTAGCCAAAATTAATCAAAATAAATATGTAATAAAAATCAACATCAATCAAAGCAGTTATCTAAGACTTGACAGGGTTCAAGAATGCCTTGCACAGCAAAAAGCCGCTGCTTTGGGAATCGCACCTAAGGTTATCAGTTATCCTGAAGATGCAAGGTATATAATAAGCGAATATTTTGACGGACACACTATGACTTATGATGAAATTGTTAATAAAAACATACTTAAATTAGTTGAGATAATCAAAAGTATTCATTCAATTAAGGGCGTGGATAGGCAATGTTCTTGTTTTGACCTAATAGACAGATATACAAAAGGTATATCTAAGTTCAAAGTAAGCATACCTGATGGATATTATGATATTCTGAAAAAGACAGATATAATTAGAAACCGCAGAGCACAAGACCATATAAACAACAGCAAATATGCTCATAATGATATACTATCTAATAATATTCTTTTTGACGGGCAAAAGATTATAATAATCGATTGGGAATTATCAGGCTTAGGAGATCCTTTTATGGATTTGGCATCTTTGGCTTATTCTAATTGGATGACAAAAGAACAGGAACAATTAATGTTAACTGGCTATTTCGGATACTGCGATAAAATATGTCGGAATGGTCAGAGAGGTAGTCTGGGCACTGTTCTTTGAAGGGCTTAACAAAAAAAGCGTCAATCATAACATTAATTACCGTGAAGCAGGTTTGTATGCCCTTAACCGTATCAAAAACGGATATAATACTCTTTGGGGCGATTAGTGATTTTTATTAATTAAATTATTAAAAATTTAATCGCCTTTTGATAGTAATGTTAAAAAGTTATATACAAAAACCGCCGAATAATCAGCGGTTGTAAAAGTTGTATTAATATATGTCATCTTCTTCGTCTTGCTCTTTTTTAGTTTGAGGGAGTTTGTCAGGTGTATATTTTTTTAGAGCTTTTATTAGCTTAGCTGCTGTTGCTTGTTTGATTTCCTCATCCTCAACCATCCATTCAATATCTTCAATTTTACTTTCAAGCCACTCATCTATTGTATCATAGCTCGATTCTTCAAAATCTTCCAATTCATTATTAATTAATTTTGTCCACATCTGTGCACTGTCCAGATTGATACTTGCTTGATAATCAGCCTTAACTTGCTCTGCTTTTTCAGACGAAACCAGCGTTTTGTAAATTTTAAAAAACCTTAAAAACTCATTGTTTTTCAGTTCGTTTAACAAACTATCTACATCACCACAAAGCAGCATTTGTTTTA
>CALAYY010000012.1 GCA_937895465.1 uncultured Clostridia bacterium
TTTTATAAAACTGCCTTAAAAGAAGGGGCATCAGTAAGCGGTTTTGGCAAAATTGACGCATATGCACGCTTTACTATTATTGTGCCTTGTAGCGGACTTTACGCCCTAAACCTTAATACTCAAAAAGCACAAGAGGAAATCAAATTTGGGGTTGAAATTAATCATATAACTGTAGGGGCTTTTACGCTTATTGAAGACCAAAAAAGCTGCTCTGATACAGTGTTTTTGGAAAAGGGCATCAATATAATTGATATCAATGCTGATAATGATGTGCTACTTGATAATATCACCGCACAATATCTTAATGACGGACTGACTAATAGCTATGAATTTGAAAACGGTAATTTGGGCGGCAATGTAAATGTTGTTAATTCTTCTTATGCCTCTAACGGAAAATATGTAAATATCGGCGGCGGCAAGGATAATTTCGTAACGCTTAATGTTACAGTACCAAAATCAGGCAGTTACAGACTGCTGATAGATTACAGCTCCAACGATGCCAAAGGCACGCACATGTATAACATTGATACTATCGACCCTTATGTACAATTAGAAATCAACGGCGGAACTCCTAAGACCTATTACTTTCGCTCCAGCTATCATTGGGACAGATATATTACTTTGGTTATTGATATAACTTTAAACCAAGGCGAGAACACCTTGAAATTTTATAATGACAATGTCTATCAGTATAACGGAATTTTGGATACTGATGCTCCCACACCCAGACTTGACCGATTGCATCTGATAAAAAATGCCGATACCCAAAGCATTACTTATATGACAGACAAAAAAGACAGCGGCAAAAAGTTTAACATCTGGTATGTTTTAGCCCCAGTTTTGGGTGTGTTAGGATTGGGCGGCATTATTACTGCTATAGTCTTAATCAAAAAATCAAAAAAATAAAATCACTCTCCTCCTTTTGAAAAAAAACCTATCCGTTCTGTTATAAAGCGGATAGGTTTTTTTGACTTAAAACTAAACATAACAAAAAGACTTGCATAAAGCAAGTCCGTTTTTTGATTATCAAAACTTATCAAAGCAAGAAGATTATTTTTCTTTTGCTTTGTTAACTTCTATAACTTTTTGTCCGTCATAATATCCGCAAGCCTTACAAACACGGTGTGCAAGTTTGGGTTCGTGACATTGAGGGCATTCACCCAAATTAGGCGCTTGCGCCTTCCAATTGGCATATCTGGTATTAGACCTTTGTTTTGATATTTTTCTTTTCGGTAGTGCCATTATTCTTCACCTCCATGTCCTTTAATATATTAAACGGATTGTTTTTTTCTTCGTCTACACTACAGCCGCATCTGTTTTTGTTTTTGTCTTTTTTGCATACAGGGCATAAGCCTTGGCAGTCGATATTACACAAAAGTCTTGTTGGCATATCCAAAACTATTGCATCTATTACTAATTGTGTCAAATCTATCTCATTAGAGTCAAAATGGTATTGGTCTTCGTTATTGTTGACTAGATAGACTTCATCAAAATTAATCGTCTTAGAATACTTAGAGGGCTTAGTACACGAATCGCAGTTATATTCAAAGCCGTATTTTATACTTCCTGTTGCCTTCCATCCGCCGTCAATCTTATTAAGCTCCCCCGCTATTTTTATCAAATTGTCTGACTTTACACGCTCAGGCAAAAATTGTTTAGCCTCCGCTTCAAAGTCAAAGCTCATTTTTTCAACGGGTTTTGCGGGAATTCTTATTATCATTGTTTACCTCACGGCTAGGATATTATATAAAATCAAGCCAAAAAAGTCAATGATTTTTTATAATCCCAAAAATTATCCATTAATTATTTGATATGAGTGCTTGGGTTTCACGTGCTATTACCAGTTCTTCATTGGTAGGGATAAGCAGTACCTTTACCTTAGAATTGCTTGTGGATAGCTCGGTAAGCTTTCCCCTTTCAGTATTGTAGTTGAGTTTGTTGTCAAACTCTACACCCAAAAATTCTAAGCCCTTGACTACACGCTCTCTTACTTCGGGGGTATGCTCGCCTATTCCTGCGGTAAACACTATTGCATCTACTCCGCCCATAACAGCAGCATAAGCACCTATGTATTTTTTTACTCTATAACTAAAGACATCTATTGCAAGCTCAGCTCTTTGATTGCCTTCATACATCGCCTTGGTCAAATCTCTAAAGTCACTTCCTACACCGCTAATACCCAAAACTCCGCTCTTTTTGTTGAGATAATCCAATACCTCATATACAGTCCAGCCAGTTTTGGCAATAATGTATTCGATAATTGCAGGGTCAATATCTCCGCATCTTGTGCCCATAGCAAGCCCTTCAAGAGGTGTAAAGCCCATAGAGGTATCAACAGATTTGCCGTTATGAACAGCGGCAACTGATGCTCCGTTACCCAAATGACAAGTAACTATTTTGAGATTATTTATATCTTTTTTTAGATAGTCAGCGGCAATACTTGATACATACATGTGTGAGGTGCCGTGAAAACCGTATTTTCTTATCTTCCAATCTTGTATGCCTCATAAGGTATTGCATACATAAACGCATAAGGCGGCATTGTCGAATGAAAAGCTGTATCAAACACCGCCGCCATAGGAACGCCCGGCATAACCTCATGGCAAGCATCTATTCCCATAATGTTGGCAGGAACATGCAAGGGTGCAAGGTCGCTGTTTTTTCGGCAGGTTTTTAATACATCGGCGTCTATCAAAACCGAACGGTCAAAATCCTCTCCACTATGTACTACTCTGTGTCCGACTGCTTCGATTTGGTCGATACTGTTAAGAACACCTTTTTCGGGATGCACCAAAGCTTCTAACATAAGCTTGACTGCTACAGTATGATCAGGCATAGGCTTATTAACCAAAAAATCCTCTCCGCCCTTTCCTATGGCTTTTAAGACAGAGCAGTTTTGCCCTATTCTTTCACATGTACCTTTGGCAAGCACAGATTCTGTATTCATATCAATTAACTGATATTTTAACGAGCTGCTGCCTGCGTTAACTACCAAAATGTTCATCTTATATCTACTCCGCTTGTTTTATTGATTTCAAAATTAGAGGCGTTTTAGTTAAAAAACGCCTTTTGTTTTTTTATTTTGCTGTCGCCTGAACAGCTGTTATTGCTACTGCGCTGACCACATCTTCGGGTGTACATCCTCTGGATAAGTCATTGATGGGTTTGTTAAAGCCTTGACAGATAGGTCCAATAGCTTCTGCACCTGCTAGTCTTTGAACAAGCTTATATGCAATATTGCCCGAATTAAGGTCAGGGAAAATAAGCACATTGGCTTTGCCTGCAACTGAGCTGTTGGAACATTTTAATTTTGCCACACTCTCAACAAGTGCCGCATCGCCTTGCAATTCGCCGTCAACTTTTAGGTTGGGGTCAAGTGCTTGAGCCTT
>CALAYY010000013.1 GCA_937895465.1 uncultured Clostridia bacterium
CTGCAGTAAACGCCATTATTTGCGCTGAAATGGCACTTGCGGGAGTTGACAGTGGAGTAAAGAGACTGACCAAACAGCTATGTGACGGCATAATCTCATTGCCTATGTTTGGCGAGGTCAATTCTTTGAATGCGTCTGTTGCCTGCGGAGCAGTAGTATATGAAGCAATCAGACAGCGAAATTTTGATTGAAAAGGCACATAACGGCGATTCTGCCGCTATCGAACGCCTGATGAGTGAATATAAGGGCAGAGTAAAAAAGCTTGCCAGAGCATATTTTTTGGTGGGCGGAGATACTGACGACCTCATTCAGGAAGGAATGATTGGGCTGTATAAGGCATTAAGAGATTATGACCCGCATAAAGGCAAAGGGAATTTTACTGCTTTTGCGGATATGTGTATTATACGAAATATGCAGACAGCGGTAAAATCATCATTAAGAATAAAACACCGTGCCCTAAACGAATCTTTGAGCCTTAACAATCAATCTGAAGGCGAAGAAGAATATATTAATTGCATAATTGATGAGCATGCTGATAATCCGCTGGATGTGCTGTTAAAAGATGAGCAATCACGTGATTTCAAAATGCGCATTGAGACCGAGCTTAGCAAGCTGGAAAAAAAGGTTTTAGCCCAATATCTTGAGGGGCATTCTTACAGCGAAATAGCTTTGAATCTTAACAAAAGCGTTAAGGCTGTGGATAACACCTTGCAAAGAATAAAGAAAAAGCTAATGCCTTTATATCATCAATAGGAAATTTATGAGCTATACTGCATTATATCGAAAATACCGTCCCAAAACTTTTTTAGAAGTGGCAGGACAAGACGCAATTAAGCGTACGCTGGTCAATCAGATTATGACTGACCGAATTGGTCATGCCTACCTTTTTACAGGAACACGAGGTACAGGCAAGACCACGGTTGCACGTATTTTTTCACGTGCAGTTAACTGTCTTAGTCCCGAAGACGGCTCACCTTGCGGTGTATGTGATATATGTAAATTAGACGATAATTTGGACATTATAGAAATAGACGGCGCAAGCTCTAATAGAGTGGAAGCGGTCAGGGATTTAAAAGAACAGGTAAAGTATCCCCCCATAAACAGCAAATACAAAGTGTATATTGTGGATGAGGTGCACATGCTTACAGACAGCTCATATAATGCGCTGTTAAAGACTTTGGAAGAGCCGCCTGAATATGTCATTTTTATTTTGGCTACTACTGAGCCTCACAAAATCCCGCCTACCATAATGTCTAGGTGTATGCGGTTTGATTTCAAACTGGTTGCTACTTCAGAAATAGCTGATATTATATCTTTTGTTTTTAAAAGCTCTGATATAACCGCTTCAAAAGAAGCAGTTGAACTCATTGCACGAAGCGGAATGGGAAGTGTCAGAGACGCATTGTCTATAGCGGATATGTGTGCTGGGTTTTCAAGAGAGGGTGTGAGCTATAATGATGTACTTGAACTCTTAGGAACAAGCGACAATATAATAATAGATAAGCTTGCCAATGATATATTAATAGGCTACCTTAACGGCTCTTTGTCCACAGTCAATCAAATAGCAGAATCAGGCAAGAGTATGAATATCATTGCTAGGGATTTGACATCGTATTTTAGAAATCTGGGGATTGTAAAGACATGTAAAGACCCCCAAGAAATACTTGGTCTGCCTAAAGAGGTTTTGGAAAAACTTCATAAGACTGCAGCTAATGCCGATATGGATAAAATAACGGTATGTATAGATATCTTCGGCTCATTAGACCAAGACCTAAGATATGGACTTAATCCAAGAATTACTTTGGAAAATGCTGTTTTTAAGGCTTCAAGGCTTTTGGTCAATACCCCAAATGCAATTTTGGCAAGGCTTAACGAACTGGAAAAAAAAACTTCTGAAATAAGTTTTGAAGAGCCCAAAAAAAATATACAGGCGGCTGAACAAAAACCAAAGCCTGAAAAGATTAAGCCTATTGAACAAGATGAAAAAATCTTGGAGCAAGATACATCCTCTGAAAAATCTGACAGCCAAAATATTGATGCTTATATTCCGTCAGAAAGAGAAGGACATTTTATTGCAGACTCTGATGATATCTTTTCGGACGGCGTGTCTGTACAAAATATAGCTGAAAAGGCACTGGGGGAGCTTGCATACAACTTGCGAGAAAGTGGCGAATTTATGTTGTATTCACAGCTTACCAGTCACACCGAAAGAATAAAATTGGATAACGGTATTTTGACTGCTACGGTATATGACGAGAATGCATACAAGCTGTTATCCCATAATGACACTAAGCAAAAGATAGAAAAGCTGTTAATCAATATGCGTTTTAATGTTATATTGTCTAAGCCTGTCGAAAGCGTACAACAAGAAAAAACAACTAACCGTTTGAGAGAACTATTCGGCTCAAAGCTGGAAATAAAATAATAAATACCGCTTTTTATAGCGGCAAAAAAATCAGGAGTAATACGACTATGGGTAATTTCGGCAAATTTGGCGGCGGCGGCATGGGCAACATGCAGCAGATGATGAAGCAAGCAAAGCTTATGCAGGAAAATATGAAAAAAGCTCAAGAAGAGCTTGAAAATACAGAAGTTGAGGCGTCTTCAGGCGGTGGAATTGTAACCGTAAAACTTAACGGCAAGAAAAAACTTACCGAAATAAAAATTAATCCTCAGGCAGTTGACCCTGACGATGTAGAAATGCTTGAAGATCTTATTACAGCGGCATTTAATGAAGCGTATGATAAAGCTGATGAACTTTATGCCGAAAAGATGGGCATGTTTTCGGGATTGTTATAAGGATATATGAAAAACCAATCTTTGGAGCCGATAGAACGGCTTATCAATGAATTTACCAAACTGCCGGGCGTCGGCTACAAAACGGCGCAACGATATGCTTATGCAGTTATTAATATGAGTATTGAGCAAGCCCAAGACTTCTCCAAGGCTGTAATTGACGCTAAGAAAAAAATAAGATACTGCAATATCTGCGGCAATTTTTCTGCTGATGAAGTCTGTTCGATATGCTCTGAAAGAAAGTCTGACATTATATGCGTTGTAAGCGAGCCTAAGGATGTGCTTGCAATGGAAAAGGTTAGGGGTTATAAGGGTACTTATCACATATTGCACGGCAATATCAGTCCTTTGCAATCCAAGGGTCCTGATGATATCAATATAAAGTCATTAATAAAAAGAGTGAGTACCGGACAGGTAAAAGAAGTTATCCTTGCCACCAATCCAACGGTTGAAGGCGAGGCAACGGCTGTTTATATAGCACGACTTCTAAAAACTCTAGGGATTAAGACCACACGGCTTGCCCAAGGTATTTCTGCCGGAAGTGATATAGAATATGCCGATGAAATAACGCTGACCCAAGCACTTGAAAACAGAAAGGAAATATAATTATTTAACAGGAGTATAGATTTTTTATGGCTGAGAAGGATTTTGTAAAAGAGATTGCGGATATAGAAAGTGATTTTACACAGTGGTACACCGATGTCATACTCAAGACCGCCCTTGTGGATTACGGTCCTGTCAAGGGAACAATGGTAATAAGACCTTACGGTTATGCCATTTGGGAATTTATCCAAAGCTCACTTGACAAGCGGATAAAAGACACAGGACATCAAAATGCGTATTTTCCGCTCTTTATCCCCGAAAGCTTTTTGCAAAAAGAGGCCGAACACGTGGAAGGCTTTGCGCCTGAAGTTGCACGTGTTACACATATAGGCAATGAGCCTTTGGCTGAAGCACTTGTTGTGCGCCCCACTTCAGAAACAATAATCTGCGATATGTATTCCCGCTGGATACAGTCTTATAGGGATTTGCCTTTACTTATCAATCAATGGGCTAATGTCGTCAGATGGGAAAAGACGACAAGACCGTTTTTGCGTACTTCTGAATTTTTGTGGCAGGAAGGTCATACTGTACATTCGACTGAAGAAGAAGCAAGAGAAGAAACTTTAAAAATGCTCAATGTGTATGAAACCTTTTTAAAAGAAGTTTTGGCTATTCCTGTTTTGTCAGGACAAAAGACCAAAAAAGAAAAGTTTGCAGGAGCAGAAGACACTTACAGCATAGAAGCAATGATGTTAGACGGCAAAAGCTTGCAGGCTGGGACATCGCATTATCTTGGACAGCATTTTGCCAAGCCCTTTAATATAAGATTTCTTGACCGTGACGGCACGCACAAGTATGTCTATCAGACTTCTTGGGGCGTAACTACTAGACTAATAGGTGCTTTGATTATGGTGCACGGCGACAAACGCGGTCTTGTCTTACCGCCTAAGGTTGCACCTATTGAAGCAGTAATTATCCCTATTGCCGCCCACAAAGCAGGTGTATTGGAAAAAGCGGATGAGCTTTTGAATGCTTTAAAATCTCAAGGTATTCGTGCTAAGGTGGATAATTCGGATGCTTCGCCTGGCTGGAAGTTTAATGAATATGAAATGAAAGGCGTACCT
>CALAYY010000014.1 GCA_937895465.1 uncultured Clostridia bacterium
TTCGGATGCTTCGCCTGGCTGGAAGTTTAATGAATATGAAATGAAAGGCGTACCTATAAGAATAGAAATAGGCCCGCGCGATATACAAAACGGTGTTGCCGTTGTAGTAAGGCGTGACACTTTAGAAAAAACAACTCTTAACTTAGATAATATAGCAAGTGAAATCAGTGCTTTACTTGAAAAAATTCAAACTGATATGTACGTCAAGGCAAAGGACTTTTTGGACTCTCATATTGAGGTTGTTAATAATCTGAATGAAATGGAGCAGGCTGTCAACAACAAGCACTTTGCACTTTCGATGTGGTGCGGCGAAAATGCTTGCGAAGAAAAAGTAAAAGAAAAAATGCAGGCGACTTCACGCAATATGCCCTTTGACCAAACGCCTTGCGGCGATACTTGTGCAGTGTGCGGCAAGAAGGCAAAGCATAAGATTTATTGGGGCAGAGCATATTAATTTTGTAACACAGTTTCTTATCACTTATATAACACAATAGATAAACAAATGTTGTCTGTTGATGTGTTTTTATGTTAATATGTAAAAAAAGCTATCTTCTAAAAACCAAAGGACAAAAAAATGAAATATAAACTCTTTACTTCTGAAAGTATTACCATAGGGCATCCTGACAAAATATGCGACCAGATTTCGGATGCTGTACTAGATTACATAATAGAAAAAGATCCAATGGCGCGTGTTGCATGCGACGTTGCAGTCAATACAGGGCTTGTACTTGTCATGGGCGAGATTACCACAGAATGCTATGTGGATATCCCCAAAATCGTCCGTGAAACTATAAAAAATATAGGTTATACCGATGCAAAATTCGGGTTTGATTATAATTCGTGTGCAGTATTGACATCTATTGACGAGCAGTCTCCTGATATTGCAATGGGTGTGCTTAATTCGTCTGAATACAAGCAATCTCATGACCCTGCTGACATGATGGGAGCAGGAGATCAGGGTATGGTTTTTGGGTATGCGTGTCAAGAAACGCCTGAGCTTATGCCCCTTGCAATCATGCTTGCTCACGGTATAACGGACAAGCTAGCAGAATATAGACTAAACGGCAAACTGCCCTATCTCAGACCTGACGGCAAGGCACAGGTTACTGTTATTTATGACAAAGATATCCCTATAGGTGTGGATGCTGTTGTGGTAAGCGCACAGCACGCAGAAGAAATTGACCGTAAAACCATGGAAAAAGATATCTGGAATCTGGTAACAGAAGTAATTCCGTCAAAATATCTAACTAAAGACACTAAGTTTTATATGAATCCTACTGGCAGGTTTGTAATAGGCGGGCCTCAAGGCGATAGCGGACTAACGGGCAGAAAGATTATAGCCGACACTTACGGCGGTTATTGTCCGCACGGCGGCGGAGCGTTTAGCGGCAAAGATCCTACCAAAGTTGACCGAAGTGCTGCATACATGGCAAGGTATATCTGCAAAAATATAGTAGCCGCTGATATAGCTAGAAAGTGTCAGATAGAAATATCCTATGCAATAGGCAAGGCTTCGCCCATTTCGCTGTGTGTTGATACTTTCAACACATCGCAATATTCGGATTCTCAAATAGAAGATATTATTAAAGCGGTGTTTGACTTAAGACCTTACGGAATAATCAATACACTTGATTTAAGACGCCCTATTTACAGTGCGACTGCCAAAAACGGACACTTTGGCAAAAAGGAATTTTCTTGGGAGCGTACAAATAAGGTTGACGATATTTTGCAGGCTGCAAAGGGCTTAAAAAAAGAAATATAATTAATTAAACCAGTCTATAATTTTTTGGAGTAATAAATAGTTTTGAAACTTGAGGGTACAGTAGAAGATATCATTTACCGCAATGAAGAAAACGGTTATACGGTAATGGTAATTGACAACAATGGCGACCCTGTAACTTGTGTCGGCTATTTTCCTGTACTTTCAGAGGGCGAATTTCTTTGTCTAGAGGGCGAAAACCGCTATAATTCCAAATACGGCATGCAGTTTGCCGTCAAAAATATTTCTTCTGTTTCGCCGCAGACCGAAAACGGAATTATGAGGTTTTTGGCAAGCGGACTTATTCACGGTGTGGGAGAAGTTACCGCCACACGAATTGTAGAGAAGTTTGGATTAAAGACCTTTGAAGTTATAGAAAACACTCCTCAAAAGTTAGCAGAGATAAAAGGTATCTCTTCAGAAAAAGCACTTAATATTGCACAGGCTTACAAATCCGTTCAATCCATGCGTGAAGCTGTAATGTTTTTGCAAGGTTATGGTATTTCTCCTTCATTATCTCTAAAAATTTATCGTGAATACGGCAATCAGGTAAAAGACATTATTTCCAAAAATCCTTATAAGCTTGTTGAAGACATAGAAGGTGTGGGCTTTATAACGGCGGACAAGATTGCTCAAAAGATAGGAATTAAGACAGACAGTGAATTTCGCTTGCGTGCAGGTATTATTTATATTCTTAATACTGCCTCAGACCGCAACGGTCATACTTATCTTCCTGTAGATGAGCTTGACAAGCAAGTTTTGGAAGTGCTTAACATCAGTAAAACCGCTGAAGAGTTATATGAATTTTACGAAAAAATGGTAATAGACGGCAAGCTGAAATTTTTTACCAAACCTGAACACAAATGCGTTGCCTTATCTCAACTGTACCATGTTGAAAAAAACATAGCTCAAAGACTGTTAACTCTTATAGAAAACTCAGACGACCTAAAAAACGATTATTCACAAGACATAGAACGGTATGAACAAGCTAAAGGCTATAAGTTTGATACCATTCAAAAACAGGCAATTTCCTCTTGTCTTAATGACGGTGTGCTTATAATTACAGGCGGTCCTGGAACAGGCAAGACCACAATAATTTCATGCGTGCTTGATATTTTGAGAATACGGGGAGGAAAGTTTTTGCTGCTTGCTCCTACTGGAAGAGCGGCTAAGCGTATGCAGGAAGCAAGCGGAGAAGAAGCCATGACTATCCACAGGGCATTGCAGCCTGAATTTCACGGACACGGCTTTACGGTAAATGAAAATAATCCGCTTGATTATGACTATATTATAGTGGATGAAATCTCTATGGTTGACGCTTATCTTATGAATGGGCTACTTAAGGCGATTCGCTCAGGCACTCATCTTATACTTATGGGCGATAAAGACCAGCTTCCAAGTGTGGGAGCAGGCAATATTTTGGCAGATTTATTACACAGTCAAAAGCTGTCTACCACCATGCTTATGCATATTTACCGTCAAAGCGACACTTCCAACATCGTTACCAATGCACATCTTATCAACAACGGCAAAATGCCTGTTATAGAAAATTCGGTTTCAAGCGACTTTTTCTTTTTGAGTGCTTCTTCGCCTGAACGCATTTTGAATGCAGCTGTAGAAATGGTAACTCAAAGACTTACTAATTTTACGAATATTGCCCCTCAAAAAATTCAAGTTTTGGCACCTATGAAAAACGGCGCAGCAGGCGTTATTAATCTTAACCGCCAGCTTCAAAACCGCCTTAATCCCGCTGATCCCAAAAAGCCCGAAATAACTTACGGCAGTCAGACATTTAGGATAGGCGATAAGGTTATGCATATTGCCAATAACTATGAGCTGGAATGGCAAAAGACAGATGAGAGCGGACTTATAACCAACGGCGTGGGTGTTTTTAATGGAGATATGGGAATTATCCTAAGCGTTACACCTTCTACAGGCGAGCTTACAGTAGAATTTGAAGACGGACGGCGTGCAAGTTATGGTGCTGAAACAATGGAAGAACTTATGCTCTCTTATGCAATAACCGTACACAAAAGCCAAGGCTGCGAGTACGGTTATTGCATAAG
>CALAYY010000015.1 GCA_937895465.1 uncultured Clostridia bacterium
CACAAAAGATAAATAAACTTATATCCGAAATAAATATGGGGAAAAAGGATGATAAATCTTAACGGTATAAAAAAAGCCGCTTTGTTTACACACATAAGGCCTGACGGCGATGCTTTAGGCTCTATGTGCGGTCTTGGTTTGGCACTTAAGAAAAAAGGTATTGAAATTGACTGTTATTGTGATTCAGAAGTACCAGCTTTGCTTAGTTTTTTGCCTAATGTTAAAAATGTCCTAAATGGCGTACTTAATAATAATTATGATATGTTTATCTCAATAGATTGTGCCGATGAGTTTAGGCTTGGCAAATATAAGGATGCATTTTTAAAACATCAAAATTCAATTAATCTAGATCATCATATGACTAATACTAATTATGCTAAGCAAAATATCATTAAAAATTTATCAAGTAGTTGTGAATTAATATTTGAAGCAGTAAAATCACTTAATATAGAATTTGATAATGAAATAGCACTTAATCTTTATGTAGGTATGGTTACTGATACGGGACATTTTACTCAAGCCAATACAACAAGCGGAGCACATATAGCTTGTGCAGAACTCATCAAGTATAATATTGATATAGAGTACATTTCTCAAAGGCTTTTTAAAGAAATCTCAAAAGACAAGTTAATGTTAATACAAGACTGTATTTCAAATATGCGTTTTTTTAGTTCTGATAAAATTTCATTAATAGGAATAAAAAAAGAAATGCTCAAACAATATAATCTTGATATTAACGAAACTGAAGGCATAATTAATTATGCCATTAACATCAACGGTGTTATGATAGGCATTTGCTTGACTGAAAGTGCAAAAAATGCCTATAAGGTAAGTCTTCGTTCTAAAAAAGGTGTCAATGTTGCCGAAGTTGCTTCAATATTTGGCGGCGGCGGTCATTTGCAAGCGGCTGGCTTTATGATTAACGGCTGTTTTGAAGATGTGATTGAGAGAATAGTCAAGGCTTGTGAAAAGGTGATAGACCCTTTATGACGGGCTTTGTCAATTTTTTAAAACCCCCTAAAATGTCTTCT
>CALAYY010000016.1 GCA_937895465.1 uncultured Clostridia bacterium
AAATTTTTCTGAATATACCGATTACTTTTTGGCTTGTGAAAATTGTGAAATTATTTTTAATGAGGAAGAAAGTAACATTTTCTTTATAAAAATTTTCAATTCAATACTTTGTGAGAAAGATGAAAAGGAAAAAAACAAGAAAGTCGGATATCTTGTTTTTTGGTTAAATTTCGTGATAGAGCATAGACGAAGAAAAATTGCAGAGCCTTTGCTGACAACTGTTATTACAATTGTGGATAAACTGGATTTACAGCAACTCATTAAATATACTTCTCATGAAATCTCGTTGGATTTTCTTTCAGAAGTAAAATACGAATTCAGAAAGCTTTTTGACAAAAACATTGCATTGACTGATTCACAAATTGATATGTTTTTAGCTATTTTGTCAAGGAAAAATATTATTGTTTCTGCTCCTACTTCATACGGAAAAACTGGCACAATACTAAAATCTTTGTTAATTTCAATTGAAAAAGGTTATATAAATAATTTTGCAGTTATTTTGCCTACAAAGTCATTAATTAATGAGTATAGAAAAAATATAAATATATATTTCAGCGATAAGCAGAAGAAGGTTGTTGTTTCAGAAACGCCATATATGAAACCAGATGCGGATAAAGTTATTTTTTTGTTCACACAAGAAAGATTTTTGATCTTTAATAATTCGTTTAAAAATTACAAATTTGAATATGTTGTCATTGATGAAGTTCAGGATCTTTTAAGCATTGTTAAGCCGAGTGAAAATGAACGAAGTATTTTGTTGGCAAAAGCAATTTCAATTTTATCCACGAGTGAAGTGCCTATGGTTTTTTTAATGCCATTTATTACTGAACCATATAAATCTTTCATAGCAAAATTTGTAACATTGGATAATAATAATTTAGTTGAGATAGATAAAATGTTTTCGCCAACTTCTTCAATAAAGTATCTGATACGTAAAAAGAATAGCGAATTTAGCATTTTTGATGTTACATACAATAGAGGATTCTTCAATTTTTCGCAAGAAAAAAAGTTGAATATATGCGAAGTTCATGAATCAAATGATTTTTCTTCTGTGAAATATGATTTATATAAAATATGCAGTTGTCCTGAGATTGACAGTTTGAACGAAAAAAACCTTTATTTTTGCAAAAAATCAGAAATTAGTGATGTGGCAAGATTGTTTTCCCAAAATCTTGAAAAAATAACTATTGTAAACAGTCGTCTTGATTCATTAATCAAATATCTTGCTGATTATATAGATGAAGAATTTGAGTTAATAGAATTTCTTAAAAGAGGTGTTTGTATTCACACAGGTGATTTAGATGTATTTACTAAGCGACAAATTGAAACTATATTTCTTGACGATAAATCTTCTATGAACCATATTTTTTGCACAACTACATTACTTAATGGTGTGAATTTGAACGCAAATAATTTATTTTTTTTGACTGCAAAAGGGAAATTTAATAATAATGAGGTAGACAAGAAAAATTTGTTTGGAAGAGTTGGGCGTCTGGGAAGTTGTTTGCAAGGGCGAATATTCAGATTCTACGTTGAAAGTCGAGCAATCAAATTTGATACAATTAAAAAAGAACTTAACTCTGCGTCCGATCCATGCGAGTTATCAAAGACAATTTTTCAATTACCCGAAGAGAAAAAAAGGACGAAAATTCTAAAGACATATATTTCAGATAAGGATGTTAAAAATTTTATTACTGAACAAAATAAAGAAAAAGAAGATAATATTAATTGTTTCGATTATTTTATTGGATATGAAGAAAGTAATAAAGTTCAAGAAAAATTAAGGAATAAAACCGAGAGTGAAATAAATGAAATTGTTGACGCCCTAAAACTCAGTAATTACAATTATTATAAAAAGGTAGTTAATATTTTAGCGGAAATATATGAATGGCAGAATTCAGCTGATTATGAGATATCTAAAAGAATGACAAATATTGATTTTACAGCACGGTTGTTTTATAATGTCGCAATTGGCACTACTATAAAAAGGCTAATAAAAAACGACTTTGAAATCAATGAAAAAAAAGGCAAAAAACCTTATGTGGTTATATATAGAAATACAAAAAGTGTTTGCTTTTTATGTCCATCTGATTTCACCAAATTTGATAATTTTAGACCATATAAAGATAATGACAAGAATATTCTAATTTATTCGACATTACATGATATTAGCAATTTAATTGATTATAGGTTAAAAATTTATCTGCAAGATTTATACTATAGATTAGGACAATTGACCGAGAAACGTTCCTATGATTTGGAATCGTTTTTGATGCATTCTATTGTTGGAAATACAAAAAAAATAGCATTAAAAAATATTGGTATTGTTGACGATTTTGCGATTAATATTTTATGTGAGCAGCCGCAATTGTTTGATACGGAAGATGTTCCTAATCTTGAGGCAATAGTTCAATTTGCTAAAGACTTACCAAATAATGACCCAATAAAATATGCGATAATAGATGTATTTGGTGACATTAAATAAAAAGTCACTTACTAAAATTAGATATATTTTTGTAAGGTTAGGGGAAGGGATAAAATTAAAAAACAACGACGGATAGAAAGAAAATACTTCCCGTTACGCCGTGTGTCTTGGTGCCGAAAGAGGGACTTGAACCCTCATGATGTTGCCATCATCGGATTTTGAGTCCGACGCGTCTGCCAGTTCCGCCATTTCGGCAAATTGCTTAATAATAATATCATAAGCGTTTATTTTTTGCAACAAGTATATAGTGAAAATTGTAAATCAATCTCTGATGTATTAATGAAATTGATATTTCCGAAGTAACAAGCGGAGGCATTATCTCATATTCTGTATTAGACCTAAGAGAAATCTGCTATAGCTCTTGAGGTACCTAAGACAATAAGTTGTTATTTTCTCCTTGGGGCGGTCTGAAACGGCCGCCCTTATTGATATTTGCCTATAATAATTAAATAATTGTGAAATTTATATCAAAATCTATGGAAATTTCTCTCATTTTATTATATAATCAATAGAGCAAGGAGATAGTTAATGAATATTTGGCATGATATGAATCCCAACAGAATAAGTCCAGAGGACTTTATGAGCGTCATAGAGATTTCCAAGGGCAGCAAGAACAAATATGAGCTTGACAAGGAGACGGGATTGCTTGTTCTGGACAGAATTCTCTATACTTCAACTCATTATCCCTGGAACTACGGATTTATACCCAAGACTGTTGCGGACGATAAAGACCCTCTTGATGTGCTGGTCTTATGTACTGAGCCGATAGTGCCTTTGGCAACGGTAAGGTGCTATCCGATAGGAGTCATCTGCATGACAGATCAAGGAGATATGGACTACAAGATAATCGCGATACCTTTCGAAGATCCGACTTGGAATGTATTTCATGATGTATCCGAGTTGCCTCCGCATATCATGCATGAGATAACACATTTCTTCAATGTCTATAAGACGCTGGAGCACAAAGACACCAATATCCTTGAGATTATGAACAGGGAAAGAGCGGTGCAGATAGTCAAAGACGCAATAGATTTCTATAGAATAACATACTAACAAGGAACTAAATAACGATGCTGAGGATAAAAAATGTATGATGTAATTGTAATAGGCGGAGGAGTGGTAGGCGCAGGCATACTGAGGGAATTGTCCAAATTCAGGATGAAAGCGCTTCTTCTTGAAGGGGCTGATGATGTAAGCTTCGGCGCCAGCAGAGCTAACAGCGGCATTGTCCATGCAGGCTATGACTGCAAGCCGAATACCTTGAAGGCGCGCTTCAATGTAAGGGGCAATGAGATGTTTCCCCAAATCACCAAGGAACTGGATGTGCCATTCGAGCAGATCGGCTCATTGGTCGTCGCTGATGAAGGCGGACTTCCCGCGCTTA
>CALAYY010000017.1 GCA_937895465.1 uncultured Clostridia bacterium
AATTAACTTTATTATTATTTTCATTTTAAATACTTAGAATACAAATTGACAAATTATAAAATTATAATTATTCCGGAAACCCGCTAAAATAGCGAGTTTCCCCAACACTATATATATGCCAGCAAGAATGTATGGACATACAACGCACAAGCTCGATTCCATTCCTGCGCATATCCTGTAAATCCATTTAACCACACCTTAACAGGCATTATGTAATCTATGGTTACTTTTTCACCACGATTCCGTGGACAATGGCTTCAGTAATCAATAAATATGCTGAATCAAGTATATCCGCAATATTATTTCCGTCAACCTGAACCTGTGCGGTCAATTTTGACCGGAGTTGTTTTAACGATTATAGCAAGCGTCTATTCAGGCTCGGCTTATGTTTTCTTTGATGGTTTTGTTACTTATATTCTTATAGGTGTAGGTTTGTTTGCACTAACCGAAATAATCAACAGAAAAAGAAATAAATAAGCTTTTGTAGTAAAATCATAAGAAATTTGTTATTATTGTTATGCCGCCTTAAGTTTGGGCGGCTAAAATAGGTTTTAGGTTTTATAATGAAAAATAACTTTACATCAAAAAAACCCAAAATAACGCACGTTACCTTTGAACATACTGTAATTGCGCAAGAATTTGACGGTTTTAAGATTTTGCATTTATCTGATTTGCATAATAAAGAATTTGGGCATGAACAGTCTAACTTACTTGAAATTACTAAGGAGCTTGAACCTGATGTGATCTTGGTTACAGGTGATATTATAGACCGCCGTAATATTGATATAGATAAAGCCTTACAGTATTTTGACAAGGCTGTCAAGATTGCACCTGTTTACTTTACAAGCGGCAACCACGAATACCGTTTTGGAGGATATCTAAAGCTAAAAGAAAAGCTGATTGAAATTGGTGTTAATGTGCTTGATAATAAAATAAATGAGATTAATAAAAATAATCAGATAATAAGTATAATCGGGTTAGACGATATTAATTTTTTTAATGATACAGAAGAATTTGAAAACACGGTACAAAATCTTACTCAAAATGCGGATGGGTTTAAGATATTAATGTCACATAAGCCGCATGCGGTTAATATTTACAAAGACAGCGAAGCACATCTGGTCTTAAGCGGGCATGCACACGGCGGGCAGATAAGACTGCCTATAATCGGAGGCTTATATGCACCCGGTCAAGGCATATTTCCCCGCTACACTTCAGGACTATATAATATCGGCAACGGAGTTAGCCTTATAGTCAATAGGGGACTGGGCGACAGCGTGTTTCCATGGCGTATCAATAATCCGCCCCAAGTCATATTGATAACACTAAAAGCTCAAAAGAAAGAATAAAAAAAGGCGGCAAATATGCCGCCTAAATACTTTTTATATTACAATATTTACAATACGTTTAGGGATAACTATTACCTTTTTTGGAGTTTTGTTTTCTAATTGCTTAGCAATATAGGCGTCATCAAACACTATTTTTTTAATTTCTTCTTCTGAAGCCGAAGCCGAAACCATAACCTTACCTCTAACTTTTCCGTTAATCTGAACAGCAAGCTCTACCTCATCTCTAACAAGCTTTTTGAGATCAAATTCTGGATAATGCTGTGAGAAAATTGACGGAATATTGCCCATTCTTTCAAACCACTCTTCACATAAGTGAGGAGCAAACGGCGCAAGCAGTTTTATAAGTGTTAAGAGTACGTTTTTCAAAAATCCTTTATCGGGGTTTTCTAGTGCATCATATTTGTAAACAGCATTGACAAGCTCCATAATTCTTGCCATTGCGGTATTAAAAGCAAAACTTTCAAGGTCGTCTCTTACTTCTTTTATGCTATTGTTTAATACAAAATCCACTTCCTTTTCATCTGTCCCATATCTAGAAGGCGTATCAGACACATCCTGATATTTTTCAATAATGCGGTCAACTCTTTCAGAAAAACGCACCATTGCTTTCATACCCTCATCACTCCAAGGGCCTCCGTCTATATAATTAAATCCAAAGCACAAATAAAGTCTCAATATATCCGAGCCGTATTCCTTGATATAATCGTCAGGGTTAATTGTGTTGCCGCGGCTTTTGGACATCTTATAGCCGTCAGGACCTAAGATGATGCCCTGATGCACAAGAGATAAAAACGGCTCATCAAAACTAAGATAACCCATATCTCTCAATGCCTTTACTATAAACCTAGAATACAAAAGATGCCCAACAGCATGCTCTGCTCCGCCTACATATTTGTCCACAGGCATAATCTTGTCTGTATATTCTTTGTTAAAAGCTTCTTTATCGTTATGAGCATTGGGATATCTTAAAAAATACCAAGCAGAGCAAATAAATGTATCCAAGGTATCGGGGTCTCTTCTGGCGTCCTCGCCGCAAACAGGGCATTTTACATTGATATAGCCTTCATGCTTTTTTAAGGGGGATTGTCCGTCAGGAGTAAAGTTTACATCGTAAGGCAATTCTACAGGCAGCTGCTCTTCTGGAACAGGTACATTGCCGCATTTTGGACAATGTATAATAGGAATAGGACAGCCCCAAAATCTCTGTCTGCTTACTGACCAGTCTCTAAGGCGGTAGTTTATTTTTTGTTCGCCCTTAGAAGTTTTGGCAAGATGCTCGATAACCTTAATTTTGCCTTGTTCGCTCGTTAATCCGTCAAACTCTCCGCTATTAGTCATTATTCCATAATCAGTAAAGGGGAGTTCGTCAGGCGATCCATCCGCACTTTTGATTACTCTTGTTATGGGTAAGTTATGCTTTTTTGCAAAAATAAAATCTCTTTCGTCATGCGCAGGCACACCCATAACAGCACCTGTTCCATAAGTATACAAAACATAATCGGCAATAAAGATAGGCACTTTTTTATTGTCCAGCGGGCTTAATGCGAAAGCTCCTGTAAATACACCTGTCTTTTCCTTGGCTGTAGATAATCTGTCAATTTCACTTGTTTTAGCAGTCTGATTTTGATAATCTTGAACAGCTTGTTTTTGTTCTTTTGTTGTTATTATTTCAACCAAAGGATGCTCAGGGGCTAGCACAACAAAGCTTATTCCCGGCAGGGTGTCTGCTCTTGTTGTAAACACTCTAAAACTTTGCCCGCTTTCAACATCAAACTTAATTTCTCCACCTATACTTTTTCCTATCCAATTGGTCTGCATCATTTTGGTTTTTTCAGGCCAATCAAGCTTTTCTAGACCGCTCAAGAGTTCTTCTGCATAATCAGTTATCTTAAAAAACCATTGAGTCATATTGCGTTTTTCCACAATAGAATGGCATCTTTCACATTCGCCGTTTACCACTTGTTCATTAGCTATAACAGTATTGCAAGAAGGACACCAATTGACGGGGGAGTCTTTTTGATAGGCAAGCCCATGTTTATATAGCTGCAAAAACAGCCATTGACTCCAACGGTAATATGAAGGGTCAGAAGTAATAACCTCTGCTGACCAGTCAATCATAAGACCCATTTCTTTTATCTGACGTTCCATTGTGGCTATATTTTTGTATGTGCTGTCTTTTGGATGAATACCTGTTTTTATTGCATAGTTTTCTGCAGGCAGTCCAAATGAATCAAAACCCATAGGCTGAAAAACTTCCATGCCTTGCATTTTTTTAAATCTAGCAAAAATGTCAGAAAGCCCAAAATTCCACCAATGCCCCAGATGTAAATTAGCACCTGAAGGATAAGAAAACATTTCCATCATATAAAATTTTTTATCAATGTTTTTAGGATCAAATTTGTGAAGCTCTTTGTCTTCCCAAAACTTCTGCCATTTTTTTTCTATTGTAGCATAGTTCATAAGGCTCTCCTTAGCGTATAAAAAATTGACAACAACTTAGTGCTGTTAACCTTTCAATAATACAATAATCCAAAGTATATGTCAATTTTTAATAAATTGCTAGGGCCTTTTTGCTAACGAAAAGAAATCAGCACATAACAAAAAACTCCCTAGGTACACCTAGAGAGTTTTAAAAATGCAATCAAAATTATGATTATTTCAATTCAACAGTTGCGCCTGCATCCTTAAACTTTTTAACCATTTCTTCAGCAGCTTCTTTGGCAACAGCTTCTTTGATAACGCTGGGAGCTTTGTCAACCAAAGCCTTTGCTTCTGCAAGACCAAGGCTTGTGATTTCACGAACAACCTTGATAACTGCAATCTTGTTTGCACCGACTTCTTTCAATTCTACATTGAATTCTGTCTTTTCTTCAGCAACAGGAGCAGCAGCACCTGCACCAGCAGCGGGAGCTGCAGCAAAAGCAGCGGCTGATACGCCGAATTCTGTTTCTAACATTTTTACAAGCTCATTGAGCTCAACTACGGTCAATTCTTTTACTGAATCAACAATTTTATTCAAATCTGCCATAATAATCTTTTTCTCCTAATTTTTATATTATGCTTTTTGCTTTGCAGCCTGGTCAAGCACAACAGCCAGTTTTCGTACGGGCGCAGTTAATACGCCAAGCAAGTTTGCGATAAGTTGTTCTCTTGCTGGGATATAGGACAATGCTTTGACTTCATCAGAAGACATAGCTTTACCGTCCATATAGCCGCCTTTAATTTGGGTTAGTTTAAATTTCTCAGAACTTTCACGAGCAATCCTTGCAGCCGAAACTTCGTCATTGTTAGAAAAAGCTACGGCGGTAGGACCTTCAAATACATTGTCAAAGCCCTTAACACCCAATTCTTCAAAGGCACGAGAAACTATTTTGTTTTTGATAACCTTGTAGATTATCCCATTTTTGCTAAAGTTGCGACGCATTTCTGTATCCTGAGCAACATTAATGCCCTTATAGTCAACAACAACTACGGACTTAGAATTGTTAATCAATTCTTTTACTTCAGCAACTTTGGCTTTTTTTGCCTCTAAATTAGCGTTAGCCATTTTTACCTCCTGTTTTATTTATATAAAAACAGCTCTTGACGCCAAAAGCGAAAGAGCTGTAATTGAGGTCTATCTCAATAATACAAAAGCTTTATCGCCCTCGGCAAGCTCCACAAAAGATTTAAGAAAATTCACTTGCTGTCTTTAGGATATTTTCAAGCTGTTATTATATTTTTTAGTTCATTTTGTAGTTAAGTCTTACTGCAGGACCCATTGTAGGTGCCACAAAGACATTCTTTATATAAGTTCCCTTAGCTGCTGCAGGCTTAGCTTTTACGATAGCATCCATAAGCGTATTGAAGTTTTCAACTAGCTTTTGGGCTCCAAAAGACTTTTTGCCTATAATACAGTGGATTATTGCCGTCTTGTCAATACGATATTCAACTACACGTCCAAGCTTAGTGTCAGAAACAACTTTTGCAATGTCCTGTGTTACTGTTCCTGACTTAGGGTTAGGCATCAAGCCTTTGGGTCCTAATATCTTGGCAACTCTACCCATCTGACCCATCATATCGGGAGTAGCAATACATACATCAAAATCAAGCCATCCGCCCTGAATTTTGGCAATTATTTCTTCAGCACCGACATAATCCGCACCTGCCTTTTCAGCTTCAATAGCTTTGTCGCCTTTGGTAACGACCAAAATCTTAACTTTTTTGCCTGTGCCATTAGGAAGATTGGTAATTCCACGTACTTGCTGGTCAGCGTGTTTGGGATCTACGCCCAATCTTACGTGCAATTCTATTGATTCATCAAACTTAGCGTTTGCCGCTGCAACCAAAGCCTCAAAACCTTCTTTAATATCATAGCT
The DNA here is from genome assembly GCA_937895465.1 of uncultured Clostridia bacterium. Classification (GTDB taxonomy): domain Bacteria; phylum Bacillota; class Clostridia; order Christensenellales; family DUVY01; genus DUVY01. Next base: position 5,708 of record CALAYY010000017.1, read on the forward strand.
TTTGCTGCTTTCTATCTTGCTGGCAACCTCAGTATATCTTTTACTTCTTTTCATTTTCGCCGCCTCCTTACTCTTCTACCGTAACGCCCATGCTTCTGGCGGTGCCTTTTACCATGCTCATAGCAGACTCTAAAGAAGTCGCATTAAGGTCAGGCATTTTCATTTTGGCAATTTCCGTAACCTGTTCCTTAGTAAGCTTGGCAACCTTATCACGGTTAGGGCGTGCAGAGCCGCTTTCCACCTTAACAGCTTTTTTGATTAAGACTGCAACAGGGGGAGTTTTGAGAATAAATGAAAAAGAACGGTCAGCAAAAATGCTGATAACAACAGGACTTATTATTCCTGTTGTTAACAGCATTTTTGCT
>CALAYY010000018.1 GCA_937895465.1 uncultured Clostridia bacterium
TTGTGTTGGTAGGTAATACCCAATACAAAAGCACAACTACACCTGCAGTAATAATTGTAGATACCCAAGCTCTCAGCATATCTGATGTCCAGCCGATAGAGAACAACATATACAAACATATAATTAAAGGTATTACAAATCCTCCGATATTAAACCAGAATACATTAGTTACCCTTATGTTTGGTATGAAATATCCTGCACCTATTGCTATTAATAATATAACAGTCCATAGTGTAGAAATCTTTAATTTGTCGAACAATCGCTGAGTGACACCGAATAGCATCAAAATTAGTACAATACCTAATAAAATTAATCCAATCGGAAAATAATTCGGCATACAGCACCTCCTAACTATAATTAAGAATGCGCTATTTTGCCATTATTTATTCTGAAATAACAAAAACATTGAAAATTTTCATTAAAAAAGTAATGTTAAATTATGCCTTTTTATAATCCCCTTCTGACCATTCCTTAGTATAATCAAAGTTCTTCCAATAATCTTTAACAGTTAAAATTTTTACACCAGTTATTTTTATATGTTGCGAAGGTATATTATCTCCTATTTTTAATGCTTGTTCTGTTATTTGGTTAAACAACATGTCAAGATTATCAATAGTTTTTTGGTCGTAAGGATATCCAAAAGCAACTCCAAATATTTTGACCGTTTCATTAGTAGAGCTACTTTCTTTTAAGCATATCCTAAACTCTGAGCCTGCATACTGAGTTGAAGATGTTGCTACCGAAGCTATATAATATTTTTGAGTTAAAAGCTTGTCATCAGCATTGATATCTTTTTTTACAGTATATTTCATATCTTCTTTGAGTCTATGCTTTTCACTTAAAGGCATATCTTTATTATAATTTTTACCGCTTTCTAAATATAAGCCGTCATTAATATTAGTTTTCTTATAATTATGAATAATTGTCTCTTTATAATATCCGTTATTTGCCCTGTAAACAAAATTACCCACAGCCAACGGTACTTTGTCATCATACAACTCAAAATAAAGTTCCATTCCGTTATCCAAAGATATCTTTGCAATAGGGTCTTTTGAATAAGGATATTCGTTTTTATTTAATAAAACTATGGAAACAATAATTAATGACGCTGCTATGATAAGCGTAATTAATATAATTATCCATTTTAAAAATACTGATTTTTTATTGTTTATTTTTTCAACTTTTTGTTTGCTCATATTTCCTCATTTTACATTATTACTTCTTCTATAACACCGCCTCCAAGGCAATGATTTTGGTCATAAAAAACTACATATTGCCCAGGAGTTACTGCCCTTTGTTTTTCAAAAAAATCAACTCTATAACCATTGTCTGTTTTAAAAACTTTTACCTTTTGTTCTTCCTGCCTATATCTAAACTTTGCTTTGCATTCAAAACTATCTGAAGGTGGCTCAGGTATCCAATTTACACTGTATGTTATAAGTGCTTTTGAATATAAAAGGCTTTCATCTTTACATGATACTATAAGAACGTTATTTTTCAAATCTTTATCAACAACAAACCATCTTCCGCTTGATCCATTTATTCCCCCAATACCAAGTCCGCGCCTTTGTCCCAGAGTGTAATACATTAATCCATCATGAGTTCCTATTATGTTGCCTTCAGTATCAATAATTTTACCTGACTTTGCAGGAAGATAGTTTTTCAGAAAATCTTTAAACTTTCTTTCTCCTATAAAACAAATTCCAGTCGAGTCTTTTTTGGAAGCAGTAGAAAGACCAAGTTTTTTTGCAATATCTCTAACCTCAGGCTTAGTTATATCTGAGAGAGGAAAAAGCGTTTTGCTTAATTGATATTGAGATAATTGATTTAAAAAATACGTCTGGTCCTTATTGGAATCCTTTGCTTTTTCCAAATAAAATTTTTTGCTATCTTCGCTTACTTTACAATAATGACCAGTTGCAATGCGTTCTGCACCTAATTTGAGAGCATAATCCAAAAAAGGTCCGAATTTAATTTCACGGTTACACAAAACATCGGGATTAGGAGTCCTGCCCTGACTGTATTCCTTTAAAAAATCAGAAAAAACCCTGTCGAGATATTCCTTGGCAAAATTAACAGAATAATAGGGAATGTTTAATATACTGCAAACTTTTTTTACATCTTCAAAATCTTTTTCACTTGAACAGACACCATTTTCATCAGACTCTTCCCAATTATACATAAAAAGACCAGTGACTTCATGCCCCTGCTCTTTTAAAAGGTATGCAGCTACAGACGAATCTACTCCGCCGCTAAGCCCAATAGTAATTTTCATCTATAGCTCCGTAAATGAAAAGTTGTCTTCATATTCAAAATCAGATTTGAATTTTTTGAAATAATTATTGCCTCTTAAGAAAAGAATAATTCTCGATACTGATAATGAAACCTCAAAGAAATATAAAAATCCTGAAAGCACCATTAACAACCAAAATTGAAATCTAAAAAGAAGAAAAATTGAAACGGCATTTATAAACATAATTATAAATCCGTATTTCTTTTCTTTTCTGAAAATTGAAGGAATTCCAATAGATCCAAAACAAAGTGTTAAAATCAATTCAATAACCAATGCTCTGAAAACTGTTTTACGCTTATCAGGTTTTGATAAATGATTTTTCTCTTCAAATTCTTGAGCAAAAGGCATAAGATATTCTACATCTTTTGAAATTTTTTCGGGTGTTTCAGAATTTGAAGCATTATAAATACTGTCAAAAAAATCTTTGGCATCTTCAAGTAAAGAATTGTTTATTTTTTCATTAGTATCTTTTAGTTCTTTAATACTAGACTTTATATATTTTTTCATAGCTATCACTCTCAAACATTATAAATTATACGGATGTATAAGTCAATGTGAAATAAATATAATGTCTCTGACAATTTCTTCTTATGAATTTACAATTAAAATGCCGCATTTTTGCGGCATTTTAATTTGTATTTTTATTATTTATTTTGCATCAACTGAAGCGGCGTAAGCAATCAGGTCAACGACCTTGTTTGAATAGCCCCATTCATTGTCATACCATGCAACGAGCTTAACAAATTTATCAGTAAGCATAATACCAGCTTTTGCATCAAAAATTGATGTATGAGGATCACCGATAAAGTCAGAAGAAACAACTGCGTCTTCAGTATAAGCCATAATACCTTTCATGTTTGTTTCACATGCTTCTTTTACAGTCTTGCAAATTTCTTCATAAGTTGTAGCAGTCTTTAAAGTACATGTAAGGTCAACAACAGACACATTCAAAGTAGGAACTCTAAATGACATACCTGTCAATTTGCCGTTAAGTTCAGGAATAACCTTACCAACAGCCTTTGCAGCACCTGTAGAAGAAGGAATAATATTGCCCGAAGCTGCTCTGCCGCCTCTCCAATCTTTCTTAGAAGGTCCGTCAACCGTTTTCTGAGTAGCTGTTGTTGAATGAACAGTAGTCATAAGTCCCTGTTCAAGACCAAATTTGTCATTAATAACCTTTGCTAAAGGTGCAAGACAGTTAGTAGTACAGCTTGCATTACTAATTATTGTAAGATCTTTTGTGTATGTTTCGTTATTAACACCCATAACAAACATAGGAGCATCTTTAGAAGGAGCAGTGATAACAACTTTTTTTGCTCCGCCCTTTAAGTGTGCGCTAGCGGTCTCAATTGTAGTAAATACACCTGTTGATTCAGCTATGTATTCAGCACCCACTTCGCCCCATTTTATGTTAGCAGGGTCTTTTTCAGCAAAGAATGCAACTTCTTTACCATTGATAACAAGTTTATCGCCTTTTACTTCTACTTCGCCCTTAAATCTTCCATGAATAGTATCATACTTAAACATATAAGCCGCATAATCCAAATCAAGGAAAGGGTCATTGATTGCAACAACCTGAACATTAGGATTATTAATGGATGAGCGCAAAACAAGTCTGCCTATTCTGCCAAAGCCGTTAATTCCGACCTTTACAACTTTTTGTGCCATAAGTTAACCTCCAATAGTATTAAAATTATATAAACTTACTTATGTTCTTATTTTAGATTTTCCGGATTAAGACATTCTAATTCTTTAATAACAAATCTTCCATCTTTTCTTACGAGTTTGCCGTCCATATAGATTTCGCCGCCGCCATATTCAGGAGTCATAATCAAAACCAGATCCCAATGCACAGCAGACTTATTGCCATTAAATGCTTCGTCATAAGCCGCTCCTGGAGTAAAATGTATAGAGCCCGAAATCTTCTCATCAAACAATATATCGCCCATAGGTTTTGTTATAAAAGGATTGACACCAAATGAAAACTCTCCAAAATATCTTGCTCCTTCATCAGTATCCAATACCTTATTAAGATTGGAAGTAGCTTCAATAATTTTACCGTTTTTAACTACTAATCTTACATTCTCGTGTTTCAATCCTTGATGCATTGACGGCGCATTGTATTGTATAACACCGTTAACACTGTCCTTTATGGGTGCTGTATAAATTTCACCGTCAGGTATATTGCGGTCTCCTGAGCATTTTATAGCAGAAATACCCTTAATTGAAAAAGATATATCAGTAGTAGGAGTTACAAGCCTTACTTTATCGGTCTTTTCCATATATACTTTCAGGCTATCCATAGCTTTTTCCATCTTGGAATAATCAAGATTACATACCTTAAAATACAAGTCTTCAAATTCATCCGTGCTCATAGAAGATGCTTGCGCCATAGATGGATTGGGATATCTCAAAATAACCCATTTTGTCTTAGCAACTCTAATTTCATGATGTACAGGAAAAGCATAAAATTTTGAATCAATTCCCATTTTATCAGAAGGGACATCGGATAATTCAAATGTATTATTAGAGCCTCTTATACCTATATATGCATCCATGTCAGACATAAGATATTTGGCATATTTTGCTCTCAATATAGAATGCTCTTCACTTGTACCTAATAGTAATTGGCGTTGTATTCTGGTGTCATACAAACTGACAAAAGGAAATGCTCCAACTTTGTAGACTTCTTTTACAATTTCATTGACTAACATATAATCTAGGTCATATGCTTCAATAAATATCTTCTCACCTTTTTTTAGACTGCAAGAATAGTTAACCAAATTACTTGCTAATTTTGTTAATCTTGAATCTGTCATTTGATATCTCCGTTTATGAATTAATTAACATTATACACTAATTGTTATTATTTGCCAAATAAATAAACATTATCCCCCATATCTTTAACAGTCTTTTTAAAATCAGGTTTTTATGTTTGCTCACAACAAATATAGGCTTCTATATGCTTTTTTGAAATTATCTTATGAATTATTATATAACTAATAACAAATGCAGCTATAACTATTAGATAAGAAACAGGCCATGATACATATAACATTTGTATTATATGAAACTTTTTAAAGACTGTGAACACCCATACTGCCCTTGTAACCAAAATCCCGACTGCCGATATCAAAGTAGGAAGCACTGTATAACCGTGCCCTCTTATTGAGCCGATAAAAACATTCATTATTCCACACATAAAATATGTAGGCATGATTACCCATGAACGCACCTTTGCCGCTTGCATTACAGCAGGAGAATTTGTATAAATTCTAAATAACAGACCGCTTAAAGAAAGACAGGTAAATCCCATAAACAAACCAATTATGGTTACCGCAATTAAAGAGTTTGTTAAAATTTTGTTAAGGCGGTTGTATTTTTTGGCACCGACATTTTGCCCTGTAAAAGACAATGTTGCCTGAGAGACTGAATCCATAGAGGTATAAACAAAGCCCTCAACACTGCTAGAAACTGAATTGCCTGCTACAACAACAGACCCAAAAGAGTTTACACCTGATTGTATTATCATATTTGAAACAGAAAATAAAGAACTGTTTATTGCAGCAGGAAGCCCTACTTTTATCATTTCAAACAATTCTTGAGTATACAACTTAAATTCTTTTATATTATATCTATAGCATTCCTTTGTTTTTACCAAGCAAATAACTATCAATATTGTAGAAAACACTTCTGAAATCACTGTAGCAATTGCAACACCTGCAACATCAAGTTTTAATTGAATTGTAAATATCAAGTTTAGCCCTACATTGATAATTCCGCCTAATAACAGAAAATAAAGAGGTCTTTTAGTGTCTCCAAAAGCACGCAAGATTGACGCAATATAGTTAAAAATCATTAGAGCAGGCAAGCCTAAAAAATATATCTTCAAATATAGGGCAGCTTTTTCAATTATATCTGAAGGAGTTTTTAACAAAAGCAAAACAGGCTTGGCATATAATAATCCCGATATTCCTACTGTAACACCTAAAAAAACACTGACTAATACCGCAGTTTGAACAGTTCGATGCATCTTATCATATTGTTTTGCACCGTATGCAGTTGATACCACAACATTGACACCGATTGATAATCCCATAAAGATATTAACAAAAAAATTGACTACTGTAGTAGTAGAACCTATAGCCGCAAGCGAATCATCACCTGCAAACTTTCCGATTACAGCTATATCTGCTGCATTAAACATCAGTTGCAAGATGCCTGTTAACATTAAAGGTAAAGAAAACGCCAGTATCTTAGGAAAAATACTGCCGTTACACATGTCTATTTCATATTTTTTCATATATATTTTTCTCTTTTATCTCAAACGAATGATATTATATATCTGCAATCATTAATTGTAAATTGATTTTCAGATTATTTTATTTTTCAAACATATACTTATTTTTTATATGATTTATATTGTAAAATATAATCAAATCCTTTTGCGTATATTAAAAATGCTAGTCAAAAGCATTCGATTGGTGTATAATTATTTGCGAAATAAAATACTGGGAGTTTAAAATGCCATTAGTTAATACGAAGGAAATGTTATTAAAAGCTTACCAAGGCGGATACGCTGTAGGTGCTTTTAATGTTAACAACATGGAAATAATTCAAGGTGTTGTTGCTGCGGGAATTGAAGAAAAATCTCCGCTTATATTACAGGTTTCTAGCGGTGCAAGAAAATACGCTAATCCCCTATATCTAAAATCATTAGTTGACTGTGCTGTTAAGGAAAGCGGTTTACCTATCGCTCTTCATCTTGACCATGGAGACAGCTATGAATTATGTGTATCTGCTATTGATGACGGTTTTACATCTGTTATGATAGACGCTTCTCATCATTCGTTTGAAGAAAATATCAAAATTACCAAAAAGGTAGTTGAATATGCTCATGCACATAATGTAACCGTAGAGGCAGAGCTTGGAAGACTTGCAGGCATAGAAGATGATGTCAATGTATCCGAAAAAGATTCTGCTTATACCGACCCTTCACAGGTTGAAGAATTTGTTCAGCGTACAGGTGTTGACTCTTTGGCTATATCTATAGGAACAAGCCATGGCGCATTCAAATTTAAAGGCGAACCCAAACTAAGATTTGATATCTTGGAAGATGTTTCCAAAAGATTACCTGAATTTCCTATAGTTTTACATGGAGCAAGTTCAGTTTTGCAAGAATATATTGATACAATTCAAAAATACGGCGGTGCTATGCAAGGCGCACGCGGAATACCTGAAGAAATGTTAAGAAAAGCTGCAAGTATGGCAGTTTGTAAAATAAATATTGACAGTGATTTGAGAATGGCTTTTACAGCATCAATCAGAAAGCACTTTTATGACAATCCCTCTCATTTTGACCCCCGTCAATATTTGTCTCCGGCACGTGAATCAATTAAGCAATTGGTAAAACACAAAATAATTTCCGTGCTTGGATGTAATAATAAAGCTTAGAATTAAAAAGTGGTAATCATTAATGATTACCCTTTTTTTAGGCTATAATAATTTTTTTTGCCCTTTTTTGCATCAAAAGCTTATTATCGCCCTATACGATAAAGGAAGGTAATTATGCCAAAAAATACTTCAATAAAAAAAGTTCTCGTAATAGGCTCTGGTCCTATAATTATTGGTCAGGCGGCAGAATTTGATTATGCAGGTACGCAAGCTTGCCGTGCTTTAAAAGAAGAAGGATTGGAGGTAATATTAATCAACTCTAATCCAGCTACTATAATGACGGACAAAAATATTGCGGATAAAGTTTATATTGAGCCTATGACTGCTGATTATGTTAAGGAAATCGTAAGAAAAGAACATCCTGACAGCGTACTTCCCTCTTTGGGCGGTCAAACAGGACTTAATCTTGCAATGGAGCTTGCAGATCAGGGCTTTTGGGCTGAAGAACATGTCAAACTTCTTGGTACTAATGTAGCTGCCATTAAGATGGCTGAAGACAGACAAGAATTTAAAGATACCATGCAAAGAATTGGAGAGCCTTGTATTGCCAGCAAAGTCGTAAACACTGTTAACGATGCGCTTGCTTTCGCTGAAACAATTGGCTATCCTGTCATTGTAAGACCTGCCTATACCATG
>CALAYY010000019.1 GCA_937895465.1 uncultured Clostridia bacterium
AAAACCATTGGTCTTGCATCTTCGGGATAATCTTCTATTGTAAGAGCATCGGATAATAGCCCTCTGGTAAATTCAGGTGCATTTTTCCTAAAGTAATCTACACTAAAAGGATTAAACGACTTAACAATAAATTCACCTTTATAATTTTTGAGCATGGGCAATACCACATCTTCAAGCTCATAATTCTGTTCGTCCAAACTTAACTTTTTGAACTCAATCATAAGACCTGTTTTGCCTTCGCACAAATCCAACACCTCTTGAAAAGAAGGAATGTTGGCTTGAGAATCTTTGTATCTTACTTTTTGGAGTTCTTCCCATGTCAAATCCCTAACATCTCTTTGGCTGTCGGTCAAATTAGCCAAACACAAGTCGTGAAATACTACAGGTACTTTGTCTTTGGTTAATTGCACATCAAGTTCAATATTATATCCGCACGTGACAGCATTCTCAAATGCCAGCATAGTGTTTTGCTTGATTTCTCCGCCGTGCAAGCCTCTATGTGCTACAAATCTTTCATACAACCATTTGTCTTTCATAGTTATTCCTCTATACCGTTTATTTTAATATTTCCTTAATATAGTCGTCAATTAATATATTTTTACCGCCCAAAATTCTAGACTCTTCTGCAGCAAAAGCATTGATATGACTTGCAACACTTTGATCAATGTTATCAACATGACAATTTTCATGAGATAGCATATCAATAAATCTGTTAGTCAAAACAAGATCACCGTTGCCGTGTCCTGTCATATCAGGGCATTCTTTTTTGATATCTATTATCTCGCTGTCACCGTTCCAGCAGGTTATTTTTATAATATTATCTCGGTCATTAGCTATTATTTCGCCCTTAGTTCCCGATATCCTTAGTTCTCTAAAACAGTCTTTAGAGAATATATTCATATGCAGTGATGCAGTGATTTCATCTTCATATTGCATCAATACGCTTTGATGATCAACAACATTGTTATCACAGTCCCATACACAGATACCGTAAGGTCCAGTTTTCAAACCGTTCATAACGCTTTCTTTTGATTGGTCAACCGAAACATATTGAGAAAGCCAGCCGTTGTTGTTATCTGTTGCATTATTGATATAGACATTAATGGCGTTGTATTCACAAGTCTCTAAGTGCGGACATCCGTCAGTACATCTATGAGTTGCACCCTTTGGCTTACATTCTTTTTTAAAGTATTTTAGACTGCCTATAGAAGACAAACCAATACAGCTCTTGCCAATCAGGTAATTAATCATATCAAGATCGTGACAGCATTTTGCAAGTATCATAGGGCTTGAAGTATTGCTGTTGTTCCAGTTTCCTCTTACAAAAGAATGTGCATAATGCCAATAGCCTACATTTTCTGTTTGGGACAAATCAACAATTTCCCCAATTTTTCCGCTCAAAATTGTTTTCTTTATTTTGTCATAAAAAGGCGCATATCTTAAAACATGTGCTACTATAACTTTTTTGTTTAATTCTTGAGCTTTATTTGCAATCTCTAAGCATTCCAACGGATTCGGACTTATAGGCTTTTCAATCAAAATATCATAGCCTAAATCTAACGCCTTTATTGCACTCTCATAATGATCATCATCATCATGAGCTATGATAATTCCGTCTGCTCTTTTTTGCTTTAATAATTCATTTTGATCAAAAAAACATTGTTCGTCAGTAAGATCAAAAAACTTTTTTAATTTTGCGACTTTTTCTTTATTAATGTCACAAATAGCCACA
>CALAYY010000020.1 GCA_937895465.1 uncultured Clostridia bacterium
AATGCAAACGGTGAATGTGAAAAAGGCATACTATTATGCGGAACGGGCATAGGCGTATCTATTGCCGCCAACAAAATCCGTGGAATACGAGCCGCTGTATGTACTGATGTTTTTTCGGCAAAGGCGACAAGAAACCATAACAACGCCAATATCTTATGTATGGGCGAAAGAGTAATAGGCACAGGTGTTGCTTGGGAAATACTTAATGCGTTCTTTTCTTCAGAGTTTGAAGGCGGAAGACACCAAAGGCGTGTTGACAAAATATCAGATATAGAAAAAAATCCTCATTTAAAATAAATACATTCGGATAAAATATGTTAAAAGCGATATTAGATGTAATAACTCCTATACAAGAAACCACAGGATTAGAAATTGATATTTTTACTCCTAAGGGTGAGCGCCTTGTCAGCACTCATAACCAAAAAGGGCTGTTTAAATTTGATATGAGTATTGAAACTCTCAAAAAAAACGAGGGCATTGTATTAGACAAGGCTAAGAATATTACATACTTTTTTATAGAGCTTTTGGAAAAAGAATATATAGGCGTAATAACAGGTGCTAATGAGGTATCCAAAAACTATGCTTACATGGTAGCAAAGCTGTTAGAATCAGCTATAAAAAGGGAAGAAAACAACCTTAACAAACAGGACTTTTTTAAAGAGTTGCTGCTCAATAGATTAGATGCATCAAAAATCCTATCATATAAAGAAAAATATAATCTTATTGACCAATCTTTTTATATCATCAACATCTTAACCCACGCAAAAGACATAAAAGATATAATGGAGTTTTTGCAAGAATTATTGCAAGAGCCTGATGTTATTATTCCGATACAGGGCGGCAATATAGCCGTATTAAAAACTTGCGGTGTTGAGGAAGACTATCAGTCTGCAGGCGAGTTTGCACAGATGATAATTGATAATATCGAACAGGAACTTTCCAAAACCGTGTCTATAGGTGTGGGCGGCATAGCCAAAGACTATCTTTCAGTTGCACAGATGTATTCTCAAAGTCTGTCAGCAGTAAGATTAGGAACACTTATTGAAGAAAAGTCACGAGTTTACTCATATAAAGATTATCTTTTTATTAAGCTGTTAGAAGACTTATCAAAAGATAAGGTAAATCAGTATCTTAACATGTCACTTGATAAAACTGCTCAAGAGGTTTTTAAAGACCGTGAACTTTTGGATACTGCAGAACAATTTCTTAATAACAGTCTTAACATCAGCGAAACCGCAAGAATAATGTATATGCATAGAAATACTTTGATATACAGGCTTGACAAGATAGAAAATATGACAGGGCTGAATTTGCGCAAATTTTCGGATGCAATGGTTTTTAGAACGCTTAATATTCTCTATAAGCTGTCTAAAGGCGAATCCAAATAATATGTAGAAAGGGCTAATAAGCCCTTTTATTTTATCTGTTTTTACTGACTTTTTGCTCAATCAGGCTGACACCCAGATACATTATTGCAGCCATAATGCTTAGTAGTACGATTGAGGTCATTACCAAATCACTCTTGAAAAATTGGCGGCCATAATCAATAATAAATCCTAAGCCTGCCCTACTTGTTAGATATTCACCTGTTATTGCGCCTATCCAGGACAGTCCGATATTTATTTTTAAAACTGAAATAAAATTAGGTATGGAATAGGGCAATAATAATTTGGACAATACTTGAAATTTTGTTGCTCCCATTGATTTCATAAGTAAAATTTTATCAGGGTCGCATGATGTCATTCCGTGTAATGTAGATGAGATAGTAATTATAATACATATAAGCACAGCCATTGTTATTATTGCTTTTAATCCTAATCCCATAATAAGTATGATTACAGGACCTAATGCAACTTTTGGCAGGCTGTTTAGAATAACCAGATATGGATCAAGCACTTTTCTCAAATAATCACTCCACCACAAACCTATTGCAATAAAAGAGCCTATAACAGTAGAAATCAAAAAGCCTAAGACGCATTCAAAAAGCGTTATTCCTATATGGACATAAATAATATATCCCTCATATAATTTTTGTTCCACAAACATTTCTTTTATCGTTCTTAAAATGCGAAGTGGAGAAGAAAAGAAAAGAGGGTCAAGTATCTTAAAGAATATCAATGCTTCCCATAATAATAAGAAACCAATTAATAACCCTATTTGTGTAAAAAAAATCCAAGCTTTTTTAGTTTTTATGTTTTTTAAATACTTTTTATGTTCTATAGAATAAATAACTTTATTCTTTTTCATTTATGACCTCGTTAACTTAATTTTTCTAAGTCTTTCCATATTTTATCAAACCAATATCCAAACTTTTTGCATTCTCTTCGCAATAACGGTGTAGCGCAATCAGCCATATCAATAACATATTCATGAGCAATAGTAGCTGGGCGGTTAGACAGCATTATTATTCTATCGCTCATACTTATAGCCTCAGAGATATCATGGGTAACAAGTATCGCACTCTTTTTTTCGTTTTTTATTATGCTGTAAACATCATCGCAAACATTAAGCCTTGTCTGAAAGTCAAGGGCAGAAAACGGCTCATCAAGCAAGAGTAGTTTTGGGGATGTTGCCAACGTTCTAATCAAAGCTACTCTTTGGCGCATACCGCCGCTTAACGCTCTTGGATAATGGTCAGCAAATTCTTTTAATCCGTATTTTTCTATAAGTCCGTCAATCATTTTGAGGTTTTCTTGAGTCATCTTCTTTTGAATTTCTAAGCCCAAAGTAATGTTTTGTCTTATTGTTCTCCATTCAAACAGCTGATCCCTTTGAAACATATATCCTGTATCACGATTGGTTGTAGTGACCTCGTTACCGTCAATTAATATATGACCTTGTGATGCCTTTAATAATCCGCTGATTAAGGATAATATAGTCGTTTTGCCGCTACCAGAAGGCCCCACAATAGACAAAAATTCTCCGTCATTAAGGCAAAAGTTGATGTCTTGCAAAGCACTGGTTTCTCCGAGCTTAGAATGATATTTGTGACTTACATTATGCAAACACAAGATTATTTTCATTAGTCATCTCAAAAATGAATTTGAACTCTAAAAAAATTTATGAGTCCATATTTTCAGTATATTAGTTAGCTACTTCAAATGTGTGCCAAGGTTAATTATAGAACTTAGGAATGCCTATTACATAATTTGATTTATAAAACTATTTCTAGTATAATATTTAAAATTAAGGCTAAAAAACAGAGGACAATATTTATATGAACTTTTTTGCTGTAGCTAACAGCTTTTTGGATAATTTGATTAGTAGATTTTCACAATGGAATGTAATAGTAGGTCTTGTTTTGGCTATAACGGGACTTATGCTTTCAATCTTTTCAAGAAAACTTGTAGGCAAAATCAAACATATTGACAAGGTTGAAAACGGCGACAAGCTGTTTATTATTATGAAATTTTCAAGTCTTGGGCTTGTGCTTGCAGGGCTTATTTTTACATTGATAAAATAATTGATTTTTTATAGAAGGGAACAAATAAAAATGGATAACATTAAAGAGCTTGATAAGTCTTATCAGCCGTCAGAATTTGAAACAAAAAGGTATAATGAATGGATTGAAAACGGCTGTTTCAAACCAGATACAGACCGTTCCAAAAAACCGTTTACCATAATAATGCCGCCGCCCAACATTACAGGACAGCTTCATATAGGTCATGCACTTAATCTGTCTTTGCAAGACATCTTAATCAGATATAAGCGGATGAAGGGTTTTAATGCGCTTTATATCCCCGGCACAGACCATGCTTCTATTGCCACAGAAGTAAAGATTGTAGAAAAAATGGCGACAGAAGGCTTGACTAAGCAAGACTTAGGCAGGAAGAAGTTTTTGGAACGTGCGTGCCAATGGTACGAACAATATGGCGGCAGAATAATACAACAAGCCAAAAGAATGGGGCTTTCATGCGATTGGAACAGGCTTGCTTTTACCATGGACGAGACCCGTTCAAAAGCTGTTTTGGAAGTTTTTGTCAGTCTGTATGAAAAAGGTTATATCTATCAGGGCAGCCGTATAATTAATTGGTGTCCTGACTGTAAGACTGCATTAAGCGATGCTGAAGTAGAATATGAACAATCCGCTTCACATCTTTGGCACATACGTTATCCTATTGAAAATTCTGACCAATATATTATAGTGGCTACTACACGACCTGAAACCATGCTGGGCGATACTGCAGTAGCAGTTAATCCTTCGGACAAAAGATATACCGACCTTGTAGGAAAATATATAATATTACCGCTTGTTAACAGACGTATTCCCATTGTAGCGGATAACTATGTTGACAAGACCTTTGGAAGCGGAGCTGTCAAAATCACTCCTGCTCACGACCCCAATGACTTTGAAGTGGGACTCAGACATAATCTTGATGTAATCAGGGTTATGAATGATGACGGCACTATGAATGAATTAGCAAGCGTATATCAGGGGCTTGATAGATACGAAGCACGAAAGCAAATAGTACAAGACCTATCCAAAATGGGCTTGATGGAAAAGATAGAGCCACATAAGCATAATGTAGGTAAGTGCTACAGATGCAGCACCGATATTGAGCCTATAGTGTCTAAGCAATGGTTTGTCAAGATGGAACAGCTTGCTAAGCCTGCTTTAGAGGCATTAGAAAAAGGGCGGCTAAAATTTACACCCAAAAGATTTGAAAAAATTTATAGGCACTGGCTTGTCAATATCAAGGATTGGTGTATTTCCCGTCAGCTATGGTGGGGACATCGTATTCCTGCATATTATTGCGATGACTGCAAAGACTTGACTGTTTCCAAAGACCATATAGATGTCTGCCCAAAATGCGGAGGGAAAGTACATCAAGATGATGATGTTTTGGATACATGGTTTTCTAGCGCGCTTTGGCCGTTTGCTACTTTGGGCTGGCCCGAAAAAAATATTGACCTAGAATATTTTTATCCGTCTGATGTTTTGGTTACTGCTCACGAAATCATATTTTTCTGGGTTGTCAGAATGGTGTTTTCGGGAATAAAATTTATGGGCAAAGAGCCGTTTTCCGATGTGTTAATCAACGGCATTGTCAGGGACAAAATAGGACGAAAAATGTCCAAGTCATTGGGCAACGGTGTTGACCCCATAGAAATGATAGAAAAATACGGTGCAGATGCAGTGAGATTTTCATTGTTATGGGGCACAACCTTGGGCAGCGATATAAAGTTTTCGGAAGAAAAGATTGCTGCTGATAGAGTATTTATCAACAAGATTTGGAATGCCGCAAGATTTGTTTTACAAAATGTTGAAAAGATAGGATGTAAGCAGATAGACCAAATTAAGCTAAACAGTGCTGACCGCTGGATATTATACAAATGGAGCGAGCTTGTAAAAAATGTTACTAAGATTATGGATAAGTATAATGTCAACCGTGCGCTCAAGCTGATGTATGAATTTATTTGGGATGATTTTTGCGATTGGTATATTGAGCTTGCTAAGCCCAAGTTATACGGTATAGAAGAATCCCAAAAGATTGCGACTATGTCCGTTTTGATGTATTTGGTGCAAGAGATTTTAAAACTTATTCATCCTATTTTGCCCTTTGTTACCGAGGAAATATACGCACATCTGCCTAAATGTGACGGTATGATTATGAAGGCAAAATATCCCGAATATAATTCAAAACACCGAAGTGTTAAAGCGTATAAGGATTTTGAAGAAGTCATTAATGTTATAAAAAAGATTAGAGAACTGCGTGCAGAAATGAAAGTTCCCCAAAACAAAAGGACTGCACTTTTTATCCTGCCTCAAAAAAATGAGAAGCTTATCAATGAAACGCTTATTTATATAGAAAAGCTAGGCATGGGTAAGTCTATTGAAATAGTAAAAATCAAGCCTGAAAAATGTGCACAAGTAATTGCACCCTTATGTGAGGTATATATACCTATACTTGACCTTGTGGATAAAACAGTAGAAACAGACAGGCTTAATAAAGAACTTAAGGTTGCAAGAAATGAATTATCAAGAGCACAAGGCAAACTCAATAATCAAGGTTTTGTAAGCAAAGCACCCAAGGACTTAATTGACCAAGAGCAAGCTAAAATATTAAAATATCAGGAACTTATAGAAAAGATAGCTAAGTCAATAAAAGAATTAGAGTAATTAAAATTACCCAAAAAACAGATATGCAACTGCCGGTTGACAAAAAACCAAATAGGCTTGGTGGAGGCGCAACCGGCAATTATGTTACTATGACACTATCAAAAACAAAAGGAGTGTTATTATGAACTTGGCAGACAGAATACAGAGTTTGAGAAAAACAAAGGGGATTTCCCAAGAGGAGCTTGCTGACAATATAGGCGTTTCCCGTCAGGCGGTATCAAAATGGGAGAGCGAACAAAGCACACCTGATTTGGATAAAGTCATTATTATGAGTGAATATTTTGATGTTACTACTGATTATATCCTAAGGGGAATTGAGCCTGTAAAAAACAGTGAAGATAGAGGCAATGTTATTGCTAGCAAAATATTATATCTTGCCTCAACAGCACTTATAATTATCGGACTGTTATGTGCTTTTGCAAGCTGGTATATAGATCAGTCAGCAGAAAGCATTTGGGGCTCAATGATTATTCAGGTTGTTGGTGTTATTGGTTATTTTATAGGCAAGGTTATTTCCAAAGCAAAAGCACATGTATTGATTAATTGGCTTAATATTGTTTTGTTACTATTTATGCCGATTTGTTTGATTATCACATTAATAATCAATTCTGTTGCTGTTCCATATCCTACAGATGTTTTAAGCGGTTTGGTTTTTGCAGGAGTATATATTGCAATAATACTTTTAACATTTTTTGTTTTGAAGAAGTTAGAGAAAAAAGCGTAATATAGCAAATAAATTATTATTAAATCTTGTTATGATAAGAGATGTTTTATGAAAATAGATATAGCTAAACAGAATAATGTTGATATTGCTATTATAAATAGCAGTGAGATATTAATAAAAGATGTTCAATCAGCATTGGATTTTATAGCAACAGTACAGTATGAGAGCGGTTGTAACCGTATAATTTTGAATAAATATGCAGTATGTGAAGACTTTTTTCATTTAAGCACCAAACTTGCAGGAGAAATATTACAAAAGTTTATTAATTATCATGTCAAAATAGCCTTTATCGGAGACTTTTCCATATATTCTAGTAAGAGTTTGAACGCATTTATCTATGAGAGTAATAACGGAAAAGATATATTTTTCTTTCAAGATGAAAAACTGGCAATTGAGAAATTAAGTTTGATATAGTCTTATTATCATACAGCTGTTAAAATGATATAATAATCATATAATATTAATTAATAGAGGTTAAAAGAATGAATGAAGTACTAAAAGTAATAGCAGAACGTTATACATGCCGTGATTATAAAGACCAGATGCCCAGAGATGAGATGTTAGATGCGATTGCCCAAGCGGCTATAGAAGCCCCAAGCGGAATGAACCGTCAGGCATGGCGTGTAATTATCGTTCAAGACCAACAATTAATTGAGGATTTGGCGGCTGAGGGAATGGCTTATATGCAGAGCTTGGAAGATAAGTCCATGTATAACAGAATTATAGAACGAGGCGGTAAGCTGTTTTATGGTGCGCCTTGTATGATAGTTGTTCCAATCGACCCCAAGCAATACGGACCTGCATTAATTGACTGCGGTATATTGTGTCAAAACATCGTTTTAGCAGCCACATCTTTAGGACTTGCCAGTACAATGTGCGGTCTTACTGGTACAGCGTTTGCAAGCGGTAAGCGTTCGCAAGAATTTGCCAAACGGTTAGGTTTTCCTGAGGGCTATGCTTTTGGATGTTCGGTATTATTAGGCTATGCCAATTCTAAAAAACTGCCCCATGTTCCCGACAAGGATAAAATAATATATATCAAATAATTAAGATAAAAATGAATAAAACATAAAAGCGTTAGGTATTATCCTAGCGCTTTTTTGTATAAGAAAACCCCACGTTAGACGTGGGGTTCAAAAAAGCTTATAGCT
>CALAYY010000021.1 GCA_937895465.1 uncultured Clostridia bacterium
CACTTTTACACTCTTATTTATCAACCCTTGACAGCAATACGACCGTCTCAACGTGGCTAGTTTGGGGGAACATATCGTAAGGCTGAACAGATGATATTGAGTATTTTGAGGATAAAATTAACAGGTCGCGTGATAAGGTGGCAGGGTTACAAGATATATATATTATATTTTCGACAGGATATTTTGTCAAGGCTGATAATACTCTTGGGTCACAGCCTTTTCGGGCGGGGTCAAGTATTACCGTAATATTTGATTGCGTATTAGGAGAATTCAAAGCTGCTGAACTTTTTTCGCATAGACTTATTAAAGTTTTTTTTGAATTTTGTGAGTTCTTCAGATTTTTCAGAAAGCTCTCATCTTGCGCCGCCGCCAAAATTTTGGGCAAAAATTCTCCGCAATCTGCTGTTATATTAATTACATTATCAATGCCGTTTTTTTGCATAGTTTCATCAGCATCTGCCGTTGCTTGAGGCACTATTTCTATGCCTATTGCAAGCTTGACTAAAGAGCTTAATTTGGCAGTCAAAATACCTATTCCGCTGTAAGCATCTATAATAATTTGGGGTGGGTTTTGTCCAACCATTTCAAAAACTCTGTTATAAATCGCTTCCGCTATATAAGTGTTAACCTGCAAAAAGCTGTCAATCCTGACATTAAAATTAATGCCTGAAATCTCACTTTCAAGACAGTTGATTCCACCAATAAAAACAGGCTTATCTCCCATAATGACATTGGTGTCACGCATATTGACGCTTGTATAAAGCCCCCACTGCCCCAAGAAGGCATCTTGCAATAACCTGATAAGAACATCAGTATAGGGCAAAACTTTGGCATTAGTAACAGCACAAATTAAGATTTTGCCATCCAAAAACCTTGCAACAATATGCCGTAAAATCCCGCTCCGCTGCTGCTCGTTATATCCCTTAGTGCCTGTAAGATTTAGATAAGACCTCATGACCTCTATCAATTTCTTTGTCCAATCCTCATGCAAAGGGCATTGCCTGATGTCAATTATGTCATGAGAATTTTCTCTGAAAAATCCTATTTTGTTGATATTGTTTTCATACCCTATGGGCAGCTGAATCTTATTGCGATATGCATTGATTGACTTTGAAGCGACATAATCATTGACCTTAACATCAAGCTTGCCTATTTTAAGAAGTGTTTCTCTGACCAAATCTGTCTTAATTGTTAGCTGTTTTTCATAGTTAATATGCTGCAATTGACAGCCGCCGCACTTATTATATACCTCACAAAAAGGCTCAATTCGGTCTTTAGACGGTATCAATATTTCTTCAGCTTTGGCTACAGCAAAGTTCTTTTTGACCAAAATTATCTTAGCCCGTACCTTCTCGCCTTGTATAGTCATAGGTACAAACACAGTCATGCCATTGGTCAGATGTGCCACACCCTCGCCGTTGATGCCTGCCCGTTCTATATTAAGTTCTACAATATCATTTTTTCGGTATGTTTTATCCATAAAAGGATTATACCTTTATGCAAAAAAAGAGTCAAATTTGTTGACTCTTTTAATCCAAATGATTATTTCTTCTCATCATTCTTGTCCGTATTATACGGCTCTAATTTTGTTTTTCTTTTGAACGAAAAGTTTATCAATACTGCCACTACTATCCCTATTGTTGTTTCTAATGTTCTTTTCAATGCGTACAAATAGGGCTTGGTATCAAGCGGCACTATCAAGATAAGCATTATAACAAGGGCACAGATTGCTGAAGCACCTTTCATTTTTATAAGATTGGATATAAAGATTCCCAAGATAAGAGAAAATACTGCCAAAATATATACATGTATATTGGAATAAATGCTGACATAGAGCATCAATGTACCCAGTCCGCCGCCTATTGCCGTACCTACAAGTCTTTGGGCGCCCAGCCTAAGCGATTCTTTGGGAGTAATCTGTATGGTCAAAAGAGCGACAGAACATATATAATAAGCATCTGGATAATCAAATAGATATGCGACTAATAATATCAGGCTTATTGCCAATGCAGTCTTGAGTGTCCTAAAACCCAATCCATGACATGAGAGATAATTGATTATTTTTTTGCCCTTTTTCATACGGAAAATCCCTTAATATTTAATGACATTAGCATATTACCATATAAAACGCTTTTAGAAAACGAAAAAAAGCGTTTTATATATGCATTAATTAGAACTTTAGGCAGCTCAAAAATTATCTATATAATCATTATAAAGACAGATGTCTTATTAAAAGTGTCTTGAACATAATCTTCTATTAAGGTCTTTATATAAGAGTCAAATTTGAAAAACGGAGTAATTATTATATCCTTATCATTTTCTTTCCATTTGGCAATAATCTGCCCGTTAAACATAATTGAAGGCAATATTAATCCCGTTGTGGTAAAGACCCCTCTATAATATTGCTTTTCTATTACGCTGTTTCTGTCCTTATATCCTATTAGCATTGGATCAAATCCTGCCAAAAAAATTATTTTGGGTATAGAGGTACTTTCGCAATCAAAAGTATTAGTATAATAAACCTTATCTCGATAATAAAACTCATATAAATTAAGTTCTTTTATATACTTTTTTATTTGAGTCTTAGGTGTTAGAAAAAAACTTGCGCAGTCATCAAGTGTAGCAGGCGAATAAAAATCAAAATATCTTTTAAGTAAAGTTAACATAGCTTGGTCATAGTCAATCTTTTGAAACTTTGGTGCAGGGATAAAACCTCTTGTAGTCACAGAATCAAAAATAATCTTGCCGCGATTAGCTAACATATAGAACAATCCGCCCCAACCAGAAAACGCATATTCAAATTTTTTGTCATCTTCAAAATGCTGTCTTACGCACTCGGCAATTTCTTTTTTTTGATTGATTCCTTTATTGATACATTCTAGTATCATACCGCCATAATAGTCTATATCATGTTTGCTAAACCAGCTGTCAAAATATGTGGTGTCAGACTTGACTGACATAAAAAGTGCATAGTCATTAGGGTCAATAAGATGAATGGTACCTCTTAACGCCCATGCCTTAATTAGACCGCTTGTCCAATCATTGTCCTTTTCTATTGCTCTAATTCTTAGAGTATGTCTTGGATAATTAAAAAACTGTGCCTGTAATCCGCAAGTGTTTTTTACCACTTGAAGTCTTGGCACAGCTTGAAGTAAATATTGATTATTTAGTCTTAATTCCAAAAACTGTTCTTTGGTCATTTATAATTCTATCTTGACATCATTTGTTTTTTGACTTTCTGCTATAAAGAAACCAACGGCTTTTAAGTTTAATGATTTTCCGATAATACCTGCAGGAAATGAAACAAGCTTTTGATTAAAATGCGATACATTAGAATTATAAAACCGCCTAGCCGCTTGAAGATGCTCTTCTGAATCTTTTATTGCAACCATCAAGTCAGAGAAAACTTGAGCGGACTTAAGCTCAGGATAACTTTCTGCCAAAACATTAACAGTGCTGCCCATCTCGTCCATTTTCTGAGATGCTTGGGCTTTTTCTGCAATCGGCATGTTTTTTCTTAAGTTGATAACTTCATAAAGAGTTTGCTTTTCGTGCTTTGCATAAGCTTTGGCTGTATCTAATGCCTTAGTCAACAAGTCATATCTTCTGGTCAAGGCAACATCAATGCCAGAATTTGCTTCGGATATCTTGACCATTGTTTGCTTGAAGCTATTAACTGTAACAACAATATACAGCAAAAAGAATAATATCAGAGCTCCTAAGACTATAACTGTAATTGCTATCGGACCAAGGCTTGCTAAAAACATTTTGTATTTTCTCCTGTTTTAGTTATTTAGATTGATTATAAGTTCATCTATAATCTGTGTTATTATCAAAATCTCCGCCATAACTTTTTCTTGATATGATGAGGACTTTAACTCTTTAGCCGGCGGCTCAAAGGCATTTTTATTATTATTAAGTGCTATATGCATCTTTCCTTGAGAGAAAGCAATCATAATCTTACCTTGCACAAGAGCTTTTAACTTTAACAATGCTAACATAAACTGCGGCGTAAGTATATAAAATGCATTATGCCCGTCATCTGCAAGAACAGAAAAACTCTTATTAAACTCTATGCTTTCGGTCATTATCTTTTGAGGCTTTTGAGGGGTTTTGATAGAAGCCTTGTACGCACCTGTTTCATTTTCTCTGATTTGAAGATAAGTGTCAATCTTTTTTTTGAAGTCAAGTATTATCCATTTGCCCCAAAAATATTGTTCAACTGTAACCGAATCACCTATAGAAACTATGTTTTGAATATTTAGGTCACATTGCGAAAACTTAATGCCTTTGTATATAGCTGTTACTTTATCATCACCTTTATATGTATTGCCTATAGGAACCAAAAAAGCATTTTTGATTGTTTCTTTATCAAAGCAAATATCAGGTGAAAACTCAACATCGTCAAACACTTTGGTAAGACAGTCTTTGACAACTGCTGTTTTAAATAGATGAACAAAACTATCTCTTATTGGAGCATAGTAAAATGCGGCAAGAACTATAAAAGCTCCCAAGCCGCCAAAGAATGCAAAAAAGAAATATAACCCCTCTTGGAATGCTAATCCCAAAATTGCCCCTACTGACACGGCTAGTATAAGCGGCAAAAAACATACAGCCAAAGCCACATGGGATTTCTTTCTCAAAATTTCAATTTCTTTGATTTTTTGTTCCATATATCTTTATATATAATTATACCAAAAAAATGACATTACCGCTATATTATAAATAAGCCTTAGATTGTTTTTTATCAAATCAATTCATCTATTATCTCAGTAATAAACAATATTTCCGTCATCACAAAATCATGATAATTTTCAATAGAATCAGAACTAGGCGGTTCAAAAGTATTTACATGATTATTAATTGCAATGTGCAGCTTGTTATCAACAAATGAATTCAGAACAATCCCTTCTGTTAACGCTTGGAGTTTTGATAATGCATTCATATAATCCCGAGTCATTTTATTTTTGCTGTTTTCAAAATATGATTTACTGCAAAAGTCCAAAATAATCCATGTTCCGAAAAAATGAATTATTTCTTCGCGAAATCTTCTGTTGGGAATAATATCCATGATTTTTAAATTACACAGCGAGAACTGAACTCCTTTATATTTTGCTGTTATTTTATCATCACCTTTAAAAGAATTGCCAAATTGAATAAGATTAGCTCTTTGAATAACCTCAATATCAAAAAATTCTTGCGGCTCATAAACTACATCTTGGAAAACACTATCAAGGCAATTACGCACTATTTCATTTTTGTATAATTTTATGTATTTCTTTTTTTGGGGATTGTAGAACGCATAATATAATATAACACCTGTAAAAAGTGTTAAGAATGCACCAAAATATATAAAACCTGAATCGGGCATTCTCAAATTTAAAATAATAAAAGTCAAAAAAACGCTGACGGTCAAAAAAATAGTCAATGCTAATGCACAGCCCGTTTTATTACGTAACTTATTAATTTTTTTATAGTTTTTATCCATACAATATATTATACCAAAAAACTGTTTTATTGTCTTTAACATATTGACAAAACCCTTATATATTATTAGACTAATTTTATTATGAAAAACAAAATCAAACCTATTGCATCATTTCTTATTGACCACACCAAGCACAAACAAGGCTTTTATCTGACCAAAATTGACGAACTTTTTGGACACAAGGTCTATACCTATGACCTAAGGTTTCGCAAACCTAATAATAATGATTATCTTGATAATGCGGTAATACATTCTATTGAGCATCTTTTGGCTTCAGCAATAAGAAGCGGCGAAAACGGCGGTCTTGTATTATATTTTGGACCTATGGGATGTAGGACAGGTTTTGATATGTTGTTGGTTGATATTGATTACGAAAAGGCAAAAAAGTTGTTATTAAAAGCTATTGATGTTGTTGAAGATATTGATACCTTACCTGGTGCAAGCGAAAAAGAATGCGGCAACTATAAGGAACATGATCTTGAAGCCGCCAAACAAGAACTAAAGAAATATAAAGAGATTATAGAATAACTAAGCCTCCCAATGTGGAGGCTTTTATATTTACATCATTATTGATTTTATTACTGTGCCAAACACTTCCCATGTCTTGGATTCGGGGGGATAGCATCTAAAAACCATCTTTACCTTAGTTACAGGATGATAAAATTTGAGTTCGTATGCCCATAATGCAAGATTAAAGCCTTTGGGCATAGTATCTCCTCCATATTTTATATCGCCCAAAATAGGAGTTTTTAAGCTGTTCATTTGAACACGGATTTGGTGTGTTCTGCCTGTTATCAGCTTAATTCTGGCAAGTGAGAGCTGTTTATATTCACCTGCTATCCAATATTCTAACATGGCTTTTTTGGCGCCTTCCGTACTCATAGGCACGATATTGACGGTGTTTGCTTTTTCGTCTTTTAATAGATAATGAGTCAGTTTGCCCTGACGCTCTCTAGGTGCTCCCAAAAGTATGGCAAAATAATTTTTTTCGACTTCGCCCTCTCGGATTGCTTCTGAAATTCTGCCTGCGGCTTTTGAGGTCTTGGCAAAAACCATTACCCCGCCTGTCGGTCTGTCTAGCCTGTGCAATAGCCCCAAATATACATTGCCCGGCTTGTCGGCTTTTTCCTTTATATATTCTTTGCATAATGTCAGCATATCCTTATCCTTAGAACTGTCTGCCATTACAGGAACATTTTGAGGTTTTACAACAACCAATATGTGATTATCTTCATATATAACTTGCATTATCTATCTCCGATAAATACCGCACTTGCACCGCAAGGCAATACTATCCCTTCTTTTGTGG
>CALAYY010000022.1 GCA_937895465.1 uncultured Clostridia bacterium
AAGGGCTATGCCCGCATTGAGAAAAACCCCCAGCTATGCTGGGGGCTGAGTTTTTGTGGATTTTGATTTTTTGATTTACTTT
Organism: uncultured Clostridia bacterium; assembly: GCA_937895465.1. Taxonomy (GTDB): domain Bacteria; phylum Bacillota; class Clostridia; order Christensenellales; family DUVY01; genus DUVY01. The sequence continues at coordinate 83 of CALAYY010000022.1, forward strand.
GGAATTCAAAAAAATCCACAGAACGAAAAGGAAACACGAACAAAAAGTAAGCAATAAAAAGGAAACGAGGGTGGTTTTTGAGGCTTTAGGTTCAAACCACAAAACTTAAAAATTGCTTAGGTACTGACGAACAAAAAGGCAACAAAACGGTCAAATATTTTAAAATAAGCATTTCAAAGCAAAAAAGCCGCAATAATACGGCTTTTAAGGGTAAAACACACGGCAGAACGATGTTTCCGTTCTGCCGTGTGTCTTGATGTGAGAAATGAACTAAGAGTATGTAAATTTTCTAAGGTAGAATACAAAAGAAAATTATCGAAAGGATGTAAAGCGAAATAATACAAATACAAAAAGGGAAAACCTTTAATTATTGATTTTCAAAGAAAAAAAAGTCTTTATTTATGGTGTTAACTTATTCCTATATAATATTTTGAAAATTAAAACTGCGCATTAAATTTTTAGCATAATATTTAATTTTATATTTTTGACTGTTAAGATAATTATTAAGGCACCTGTAAGAAAGAGGCATAGATTTTTTAAATTTAAAAACCTAGGAGGTTTTATGTATTAATTTTTTTGTTTTTTATTGATTTTTGTATAATATTATTATATAATATAATATTGAATTTTTTGATTTATTATAAGGGAATGGGATATATGAAAAGGAAAGTCATTGCTATTTTAATATTGATAATATTATTCATGTTTGGCGGATGTGGAGTTCGGGATAATACTCATACTACAGAATTATATAAGATATATGTATTTAAGGATACTGCAACAATACTTGAACTGACTGAAAAGGGCAAGGAGCAGGAAGTTCTTATCATACCATCAGAATTTAAGGGTAATCCTGTAAAACAGATTGGTAAAGTATTATATTTTGGCAGTAGAGCAAAATTTGAAAGTGAAAAATTAAAAAAGTTATACATTCCTGCAACAGTTGATTCGATTGATGATAGAGCGTTTATATTCTGCAATAATTTAAAAGAATTAATTGTAAACACTGGTATATTGAATAGTTTTGGGATAGACGGTCGTATGATCGAGGAGGGATTAAAAATATACTTACCAAGTTATTATTATCAAGGTATTAAAGACACAAAAAGATTTAAAGAAATAAATCCCGCCAATATATCATTTAACTATAATTATCAAGACAGCCCTAATGAAGGGTATTATTTTATAGATAATATATTTGATACAGGCAAGATAACAAAACCAGATAATCCTAAGCGCCAAGGATATGCCTTTGTAAGCTGGTACTTGGAGCCGGAATTTAAAAACGAATGGGATTTTGAAACTGATGAAGTAATAGTCGAAAAGGACGAAGAAGGCAACCCGATATATAGCGAGACAATTTTATATGCCCGTTGGGCAAAAATAGATTGATTTATAAAGGGAAGGGATATATGAAAAGGAAAGTCATTGCTGTTTTAATATTGATAATATTATTCATATTTGGCGGATGTGGAGTTCGGGACAACACTCATACCACAGATTTTTATAAGATATATGTACATAAGAATACTGCAACAATCCTTGAATTGACTGATAAAGGCAAAGAACAAGAAGTTCTTATTATACCGTCAGAATTTAAGGGTAATCCTGTAAAAAAGATTGGTATGGTGTTGTATTATGGTAGTAGTGCAAGATTTAAAAGTGAAAAATTAAAAAAAATATATATCCCTGAGACAGTTAATTTAATTAATCACGGATCATTTATATTTTGCAATAATCTAAAAGAATTAGTTGTAAGTTCTAATAATTTTGAAAATGTGCTTAAAAATTTATATCTAGACAGTTTAGGAATAGACGATAAAATGGCTATAGAGGGATTGAAGATATATCTACCAAATAATTATTATCAAAATGTTCAAGACATAGAAAGATCGGAAACATTTAAAGAATTATATAAAAATACAATAAATCCCGCCAATATATCATTTAACTATAATTATCAAGACAGCCCTAATGAAGGGTATTATTTTATAGATAATATATCTGATACAGGCAAGATAACAAAACCGGATAATCCCAAACGCGAAGGATATGCATTTGTAAGCTGGTACTTGGAGCCTGAATTCAAAAATGAATGGGACTTTGAAAATGATGAAATAGTCATTGAAAAAGATGGAGAAGGTAATCTGATATATAGCGAGACAATTTTATATGCCCGCTGGGCAAAAATAGATTAATTTCTTTATAAGGGGGAAGTAATTTATGAAAAGAAAAGTCATTGCTGTTTTAATATTGATAATATCATTCATATTTGGCGGATGTTCATATCGTGATAAATTATACACAACAGATTTTTATACAGTATTCTTGGATAAAGACTTTGCAACAGTACTTGAACTGACGGAAAAGGGTAAGGAGCAAAAAGAAATTATTATAACATCTGAAATCATGGGAAAGCCTGTTTTAAAACTAGGCAAAGCTTATATAGCAAGAACAGAGCGTTTTGAAAGCGAAAAATTGAAAAAGGTATATATTCCTGAAACAGTAATTTCTATACGGGATGATATGTTTATATGTGAAAACTTAGAAGAAATATATATAAACTCAAATAGTTTTAACAATAAATTAAAAATAATGTCTTTTATGGGATTGGCAATTAGTTCTATTCAAGTAGAAATGAAAAAAGTAAAGTTTTTTATACCAAAATTAAGTTTTGAATCTATAAAAGAAGAAATATTAGAAAGATATAGATATATGGTAAATCCATCCAATCTATCTTTTAACTACAACTATGAAGATAGCCCTAACGAAGGGTATTATTTTATAGATAATCTATCTGAGACAGGCAAGATAAGAAATCCAGACAATCCCAAACGCGAAGGATATGCATTTGTAAGCTGGTATTTGGAGCCTGAATTCAAAAATGAATGGGATTTTGAAAATGATGAAGTAATAATTGAAAAAGACGGGGAAGGTAATCTGATATATAGCGAGACAATTTTATACGCCCGCTGGGCAAGAATAGATTAACTTTTTTATAAGGGCATGCCATCTAATGCAAATAACAATTATCATATAATATATTCGTAAAATAATCATCATTTAATTAATTTTAAAATCATTATAAAAACCCAAAGAAACACTGTAAAAAGTCAGTGTCTCTCTTAATTTTCTGCCAATGAGAAATTAAGAGCTGTTTTGTTTTCATCTTTACAAATTGATATATCTAGCGTATAATTGTATAAAAAAATACAGCGAGTTATAGATGAATACCATTTTTAAAAGACGGGACAGTAGGCCCGTCGATGTACGTTTTAATGATTTTAACCTTAATTTATCCGATACAGTATTAGAAATATTATCTGAAAGAGGATTTCAAAGCGAAAAGCAGATAAGGCAGTTTCTAAAACCTTCAGAAAAAGATTTACATGACCCTTTTTTGCTGTCTGGTATGAGAGAACTAACAGACAGGTTAATTTGCGCCTGTGAGAACAACGAAACAGTAGTTATTTACGGCGATTACGATGCTGATGGAATATGTGCTACGGCAATCTTGTCTGATTATCTTTCTTTAAACGGTGCACAGGTCTATCCCTATATACCCAGCAGACATAATGACGGATACGGTCTTAGTATAGATGCTCTTACTAAAATCATAGAAGACTGCACTCCCGACCTTATAGTAAGTTGTGACTGCGGAATTTCTGCTGCAGCCGAAGTCGAGTTTGTACTTGATTTGGGAGTGGATATATATGTTACTGACCACCATGAAGTACCCGATAATCCGCCCAACTGCGTTATAGTCAATCCCAAACTAAAAGACCAAAAATATCCCTTTGATATGCTGTGCGGTGCAGGCGTTGCCCTCAAGGTTGTTCAAGCATTGGGAGGCATAAATTCCGCTTCTAAGTACTATGACCTTTGTGCTCTTGCTACGGTTGCCGACCTTGTACCCTTAATAGACGAAAACCGTACATTAGTGGTTTTGGGTCTCAAGAAAATTAATTCGCCGTCAGTTAATATGGGGCTTAAGATGCTATGTCAATTTTTGGAGCTTAATGATGTAATAACTTCCTCTGATATAGCCTTTAGGATATCTCCTAGGATTAATGCCGCAGGACGAATGGGCGACGCTTATAGGGCGTTTGAGCTTCTTAGTCAAAAAGACAAAGCGACAATTTTGGAATTAATCAAGGATATAAGTATAGACAATGAAAAGCGCCGTGACATCTGTGAAGAGCTGCACGCACAGGCTTTGCAATTATTAAGCACTCAAGACCTAATCAATGAGTATGCCATCGTATTGCACAGCTCAAAATGGGAAAAAGGACTTACCAGCATAGTTGCCGCTCAGATAAGTGGGGAATACAACAGACCGACTTTTTTGTTGGTTGAAGCCAATGACCATTACAAAGGAACGGCAAGAAGCATAGACGGTATTAATCTTTATGAACTTTTAACTGATATGTCCGATATTATGCTGGAATTTGGCGGACACTCTCAAGCGGCAGGCTTTTCTATACACAAGGATAATCTGGAAGAGTTTAAGAAAAGAGTTAACAAGTATATAAAAGAGAGATTTGAGAAGCAGTTGTTTTTGCCATACAGCATTTATGATATGGAAATTGACGAAAGCCTGATTGATATAAAACTTATAAAAGAATTGGAGTTATTAGAGCCGTATGGTTTTGGCAATCCAAGACCTGTATTTAAGCTCACAATGGATTCAATATCAGCAGACTTTATGAAAAACAAATGCAAGCATCTTCTTGCAAAAACTCCAGATGATAATACAATAGTTTGCTTTGGATACGGCAAATTTATAGAGCTTATGAATGTTTCTGCTGATTTTGAGCTTGCAATAGAACTTGCTATTAACAAATACAAAAATAGAGAATACACAAGCATGATGTTAAAAGACATCAACTTGTCACGCATTAGCTCAATTTCTGATAACGATAAGCTATACGCCCAAGCTTTGAAAACCTTATCTTATAATGGTAGATATACACCAAAATATGATATAATTAATCAAGATAAGTTGAATCGTGTTATTAACCAAAACAGGCTGTACGGCACTTTGATTTTGTCTTATAACTTTGATTTGTATAAGCAGCTAGAAGATTTTGGTGTTAAGACAGATAATTTTGTGCACAACTATATCTATTCGACTTCTCCTAATAATTACAACCGAATAACCTTGGGCTGTGATTTTGATATTGATTTGAAAGGATATGACACAATAATCTTGCTTGAAAAACCCTTATCAGACTGTGTCATATCTTATATTAATGACCGAACAGATGCTAATGTATATGTACTTAACAAGGACTTTAAAGCTGATATTTTGGACGGTTTGAAAACAGAAAGGGACAGCTTTGTACGTGCATATTCTATATTGCAAAACTGCCCACAGGGTAAAGACAACTTCTTCTCTGTATATAAGCAATTTGTGGATGACGGGATTATTAGCTACAAACAGCTTATGTTATGTTTGATAGTTTTTGAACAGTTAAAGATACTTGATGTTGATTGGCAGGATTTTTGTGTTTGTCCCGTACAAGGTGTGAAAAAAGATTTATCAGAATCTAAGATACTAAAAACAATAGAAGATTTGAAAAGCAGGTAACAAAAATTTGGATGAAGTACAAAAGGTAAGCAATGAAGAAGAGATAATTTCTAAAATAAGGCATTACTATCCTACGGACAGTAAGATGCTTGAACATGCCTTTTTGTTTGCCAAAAACGCTCATTCCGCCCAAAAGCGTGATTCTGGCGAGCCGTATATAGTTCATCCTATGGGTGTTGCCGATATATTGATTGACCTTGGCATGGATATTACTACTATTTGTGCCGCTTTTTTGCATGATGTGTTGGAAGATACCCAAGTTTCGGAAGAAAAGCTTATAAAAGAATTTGGAACAGAAGTCTGTGAGCTTGTAAAAGGCGTAACCAAATTAGACAAGATTATTTTCAAATCCAAAGAAGAAGAACAAGCTGAAAACTTTCGCAAGATGTTTTTTGCTATGGCAAAGGATGTCAGAGTAATTTTGATTAAGCTTGCAGACAGAATTCATAACTTACGCACTATTTCTCCTCTTTCAGCCGAACGTCAGCAGGCAATCGCCAAAGAAACCCTAGAAATATACGCGCCGCTTGCCAGCAGGCTGGGTCTATCTTATATAAAATGTGAGCTAGAGGACTTATCCCTAAAAGTTACCCATAGAGAAATTTATGATGCTCTTGTTGACGAGGTCAATTTAAAGCGTGCCGAACGGCAGGAAATGGTCAACAAGATAATAAAACAGCTTGTTGAAATTTTGAATGAACTGAATATAGCGGGAGAAGTAAGCGGCAGACCTAAGCACTTTTACAGCATTTACCGCAAAATGACCTCTCAGCACAAAGCCTTTGAACAGATTTATGACCTTACAGCTTTGAGAGTGATTGTGGGTACTGTAAGCGACTGCTATGAGGTTTTGGGAAAAATTCATACTTATTGGAAGCCTGTTCCAGGCAGATTTAAGGATTATATAGCAGTTCCCAAGCCCAATAATTATCAATCTTTGCATACTACCGTTATGACCAATTACGGCTCTCCCTTTGAAATTCAGATAAGAACATTTGAAATGCACAAGATAGCCGAGTACGGTGTTGCGGCGCATTGGAAGTATAAGGAAAGCCGCTCAGGTCAAAGTGATTTGGATGTCAGGATAGGTTGGCTCAGAGAAGTTATGGATATGCAGGGCGAGCTGGGCTCTTCAAGAGAGTTTTTGGAATCTGTTAAGGTTGACCTATATAGCGGACAGGTATTTATATTTACACCTAAGGGCGATGTTATAATCTTGCCGGAAGGCTCCAATCCTATTGACTTTGCGTATAATGTCCATACCGATGTAGGCAACAAATGCGTAAGTGCCAAAATCAACGGCAGAATTGTTCCGCTTACAACGCCGCTAAAAACAGGCGATTATGTAGAAATTATTACTTCATCCAATTCCAAAGGGCCATCAAGGGATTGGCTAAAATATGTAAAAACTTCAGCCGCCAAAGCAAAAATCCGCACTTTTTTCAAAAAACAAATGAAAGAAGAAAATATCAAGCTAGGCAAAGATATTTTGGATAATGATCTGAAAAGGCGGGGTTATACTGCGGCGCAGTTATTCAAACCGGCATGGCTGGAAACGATTATGTCCAGACTGTCGCTTACATCCATAGAGGATATGTATGCGGCTATAGGTTATGGCGGTATTAATACCAGTCAGGTTTTGGTCAAGCTCATTGATTTTTACAAAAAAGAACAATATACTGCTACCAAAGAGTTTAAGACTGATGAGCGGGTACATGACGTCAATAACGGTGTGATAGTACGCGGTCAAAAAGACCTACTTATAAGAATGGCAAAGTGCTGTACACCTGTACCAGGCGATAAAATTATAGGTTTTATATCTAGGGGCAGAGGCATAGTTGTGCATCGCACAAGCTGCCCCAACATAAAATCCATGGAAAAAGAACGCCTAATTGAAGTAGAATGGGCAAATGCCGAGTCCAAATTTTTCGCCAATGTTCAGATAATTGCAAGCGACCATTCAGGACTTTTGGCTAAGATAACCAATGTCTTTGCCGAACAAAAGCTGTCTATCGGGTCTGTTAACGCCAAGATTTCCAAAGCGGGTAAAGCAGTAATGAATTTAAGCGTAAAAGTAGAAAAAATAACTGACCTTGATACTTTGTTCCAAAAGTTAAGACAGCTTGACGAAGTGGATGAAGTAAGGCGTATCACCAATTAACAGGAATATTAATGAAAACTATCACTATAACAACCGATATTTTAAAAAGCAAAACATATATTATAATATTACAAAACTCTGCGATTTTGATTGACCCGTCAGGCACTCAAAAAACATATGATAAAATTCAGAGTGTTTTAAAAGAAGAAAACAAACCGCTAAGTGCGGTGTTTTTTACTCACGGTCATTTTGACCATATAGCTTTGGGTCATAAGTATAAAGGGATTGCCCCTATCTATATCCACAAAAACGATAACCACATGTTATATACTGATAGTAATTTTGGGGCTTTTTTTGGTTATGATATAAAACCCTTTGAAGCGGACAATAATCTTAACGGAAAAGAAGAGATAATGATTGACGGTATCAAGATTAAGGTTTTGCATACACCTGGTCACAGTCAAGGGTCAGTTTGCTATATTATTGAAAACTGCATTTTTTCTGGCGATACTTTGTTTAAAAACAGTATAGGCAGAACGGACTTAGACGGCGGCAGTTCTCTAGATATGAAAAAATCCCTTAACGCCTTGTTTTCTTTATCGGAGGATTATATTGTTTATCCTGGACACGGTGCGCCTACAACATTAAGATATGAACAAGACAACAACCCATACATTAAAATATAGCATTAATATACCTGAAATTTTACCTGACCTAGAAGATATAGTCAGGCTGTTTTTCAAAGATTACAAACGCTGTGATGAAGGTCAAAAGTATCTAATTCAAACAATAGAATTTTTGGACGGTAAAGTTTTTAGTATAATCAAAACAGATATTGCATGTCCCTATGATTTTTCGGACAGTGAGCCGTTTTTATATACGGAAAAAAGCTTAGAATATTTCAAATATCTCAAAAGATTCTCAAAGAACGCTCTTTATAAGGCTTTAAAGCGCCTTACTGGCGTTAGCTTGCCTTGGGGCAGCCTTACAGGCATTCGCCCTACTAGACTTGCTTACGAGTTAAAAGAAAGCTCTTTAAGCGATGAATTAATACCCAACGCACTCAAAAAAAGCTTTGATATTTCCAAGCCAAAACTAGAACTTTTGATTAAGATTTTGCATGCCCAAGAGGATATATATACTGTTGACCAGCATGCTGTTAATCTATATGTCAATATACCTGTATGTACCTCAAGGTGCAGTTATTGCTCATTTATTTCGTCCGAATTAAAAAGATGTGAGCATCTATTGGATAAATACAGCCAGTTGGTAGCAGAAGAAATAAAGTTGTGCCTTGATTTGATACAGTCAAAAGATAAATATATAAGGAGTGTCTATATAGGCGGCGGCACACCTACAGCGTTAAACGCAGAACAGTTGGAAAAAATCCTGTCCGTTATCCCCAAAGACACCTTAGAATTTACGGTAGAAGCAGGCAGACCAGATACAATAACAAAAGAAAAATTAGATTTATTACATGCGCACAATGTCAGCAGAATAAGCATTAATCCTCAATCTTTTTCGAAAACAGTGCTTGACGCTATAGGAAGAGGACATACGGTAGATGATTTTTATATTGCATACCGCTTAGCTAGGGATAATTATAATTTTTCTATCAATATGGATTTGATTGCAGGATTGCCCAAGGATACTATGCAGGATTTTATGCAATCTGTTAATAAAACTATTGAATTAAGACCCGATAATATTACAGTGCATACACTTTCGTTAAAGAGCGGTTCGGTTTTAAAACAACAGGAATACAATAATTTTGAAATGATAGAGGATATGGTTAATTTTGCATATAAAACTATAATCGGCTCAGGCTATATGCCGTATTATCTTTACCGTCAAAAAAATATGCTGGGAAACTTAGAAAACACAGGGTATTGTTTGCCCAAAAAGCAATGTGTTAATAATATAGACACTATGGAAGAAAGTATATCTGTAATAGCTTGCGGTGCAGGTGCAATTTCCAAACGGCTTTTTGGCGGCGGCAAAATTGTACGCAGTGCCAATGTTAAGAATATTGACGATTATATTAACCGTTTTGACGAGATGAAAAAAAGAAAAGAAAATTTATTTTTAAAACCATAATTATTATAATGTTGTTTTTGACATAATAATAAAGCAAGGGCAAGTTATTTATTTTACTTCCGCTTGACCTTATGATATACTCTTAATCGATACCAAAACTTGGTTTTGCGGATACTCCGCGCAATACTCAGTTTTTGGATAATTTTTAATTTATCTTGGAGGATAAAAATGGATAAGACATTAAAACAGGAAATAATCTCTAAATATGCGAGAAAAGAAGGAGATACAGGCTCACCTGAAGTTCAGATTGCATTGCTTACCGAAAGAATCAATCATCTCAATGAACACCTGAGCATTCACAAAAAGGACCACCACTCAAGACGCGGACTGTTACAATTAGTCGGTACAAGAAGGAGTCTTTTAAACTATCTCAAAAAAGTTGATATAGACCGTTATAGAGATATAATCGAAAAATTAGATATAAGAAAATAATGTTAGTAATAAGGGCGGGGTATCGCCCTTATTATTTGTTGGAGGACTAGAAGAAGTATGGAATTAGGACAAGTTTTTAAGACAGAGGTAGCAGGAAGAGAATTATCAGTTGAAGTCGGAAAATACGCAGAGCTTAGTAATGGCGCATGTGTTATAAGATGCGGCGATACTGTTGTAATGACTAATGTTACAATGTCCGATACCCCCAGAGACGGAATAGATTTTTTTCCGTTAGGAGTAGATTTTGAAGAAAAAATGTATAGCATTGGAAAAATCCCGGGAGGTTTTAAAAGGCGTGAAGGCCGTGCAAGCGATAAAGCAATTTTGACCAGCAGGCTTATTGACAGACCATTAAGACCGCTTTTTCCCAAAGGGTTTTTCAACGATGTTGCAGTAGTTTGTACTGTGCTTTCAGTAGATACCAATATACCGCCCGAAGTTTATGCAATGATAGGTTCATCTGTGGCTTTGTCCATATCAGATATACCTTTTTATGGACCTACAGGCTCAGTAGTAGTAGGATATGTTGACGGTCAATATGTCATCAATCCCGATAACGCAGCCCGTGCAAAATCCAAAATGCATTTAAATGTAAGCGGAACAAAAGACGCAATAATGATGGTAGAAGCCGGAGCAGAAATTGTAAGCGAACAGGTAATGTTAGACGGAATTTTGTTAGCTCATGAAGAAATCAAAAAGATCGTAGCTTTTCAGGAAGAAATCATTAAGGCAGTAGGCAAGCCCAAAAAGCAGATTGCTTATTATGAAATTCCTGAAGAAATTAACACCGCAGTAAGAGAATACGCTGACAAAATGCTTTCTGAAGCACTTGATACTTTTGACAGGGCAACAAGACAGGATAATGAAGATGCTGTCAAGAAAAATGTTTTGGAGCATTTCAAAGAAATATATCCTGACAAAAACCGTGAAATCAATGATGTCTTATATTATATGACCAAAGAAAAAATCAGAACAAGGATTTTGAATGACGGAGTACGTCCTGACGGCAGAAACCTTACAGAAATCAGAAAAATTTGGTGTGAAACTTCAATTTTGCCCAGAGTACACGGCAGTGCAGTATTTACAAGAGGACAGTCTCAAGCACTATCAACCGCTACTTTGGGAACAATCAGCGATGTTCAAAAGTTAGAGGGCTTAGATGACGAAGCATTCAAAAGATATATGCATCATTACAACTTCCCGCCTTATTCTACAGGCGAGGCAAAACCCCTAAGAAGCCCCGGAAGAAGAGAAATTGGACACGGAGCATTGGCAGAGCGTGCTTTGGAAGCCGTTATTCCGCCCGAAGCAGAATTTCCTTATGCTATAAGAACAGTAAGTGAAATTTTAAGCTCCAATGGTTCAACTTCTCAGGCTAGTGTTTGCGGCTCATGTCTTGCACTTATGGATGCAGGTGTGCCCCTAAAAGCTCCTGTTGCAGGTATTGCAATGGGTCTTATAAAAAACGAAGACAGTCATCAAGTTGCTGTTTTGTCTGATATACAAGGCTTAGAAGATTTCTTAGGTGATATGGACTTTAAGGTTGCAGGTACATCTGAAGGCATTACCGCAATTCAGATGG
>CALAYY010000023.1 GCA_937895465.1 uncultured Clostridia bacterium
CCCAAAACAGTAAAAAGCATTGCGGTGCTTGACCGTACCAAAGAACCCGGTTCTGCCGGCGAGCCTTTATATCAGGATGTTTTGGCTGCTTTGGCTGAGTATGGCATAAAAGACAAGGTTGTAGTAGGCGGAAGATACGGCATGGGCTCAAAAGAATTTAATCCCACTCATGTCAACGCTATTTATAACAATCTTGAAAACGCTAATCCCAAAAATCACTTTACCGTAGGAATTATAGACGACGTAACCAATACATCTTTGGATTGCAAGGATTTTATTAACGCAAGCCCTGCAGGCACTATTAGATGTAAGTTCTTTGGTCTTGGTTCAGACGGTACAGTAGGCGCTAACAAGAACAGCATCAAGATTATTGGCGACCATACAGACATGTATGCTCAAGGTTACTTTGTATATGATTCCAAAAAATCAGGGGGTATTACCATATCGCACTTAAGATTTGGTAAAAAGCCTATTCAATCTACATATCTGATTGACCAAGCGGATTTTGTGGCTTGTCATAACCCTTCTTATGTAACCCGTTATGATATGGTAGGCGATATAAAAGAAGGCGGAGTATTCTTACTTAATTCACATTGGGACAATGAAGCTTTGGAAAAAGAATTGCCCGCCGCTTTGAAAAATGAAATAGCTAAGAAAAAGATAAGATTTTATAATATAGACGCAAGAAAAATAGCGCAAAGCGTAGGCTTAGGAAACCGTATCAACGTGGTAATGCAGGCAGCGTTCTTTAAGCTTGCTGATGTTATCCCTTATGAAGATGCCGAAAGGTATATGAAAGATGCCGCTAAGAAATCTTACGGCAAAAAGGGTGACAAGGTAGTTAAGGCAAACTGGGATGCTATTGACAACGCTATAAGCGGTCTTGTTGAAGTTAAGTATTCACAAGACTGGGCTACCACCAAAGAAGGTGCGGCTGTTGTAACAGAACATGTTAATAAGTATTTCCAAAACTTTGTAAACGTAATCTTGGCACAAAAGGGAGATTCTTTACCTGTCTCAGCCTTTAATGCTGATGGAAGTGTACCCACAGGCACAACCCAATATGAAAAACGTGGTATTGCACCCGTGTTGCCTAATTGGATACCAGAAAATTGTATTCAATGTAACCAATGTGCTTTGGTTTGTCCTCATGCGGTTATAAGACCTGCTTTGGCAAAATCAGAAGAACTTAATAATAAGCCCGAAACCTTTAAAACTTTGCCTGCTCAGGCTCAAAAAGGCTATGAGTTCAAAATCCAAATAAGCCCCTTAGACTGTACAGGCTGCGGCTCTTGCGCCAATGTTTGCCCTGCTAAGAACAAGGCTTTGATTATGACTGAGTTTGAAGACATTGTAGAAAAAGAAAAGGTTAATTATGAATATAGTAGGACATTGCCTTTGATAGACAATCTTTATAAGTCAGATACCATTAAGGGCAGCCAGTTCCGCCAGCCTTTATTTGAGTTCTCAGGTGCATGCGCCGGATGCGGTGAAACACCTTATATCAAGCTTGTAACTCAATTATTTGGTGACCGTATGATTGTTGCTAATGCTACAGGCTGTACGAGTATTTACGGCGGAAGCGCACCCACTGTTCCTTATACCAAAAACGCTAAGGGAGAAGGACCTGCATGGGCTAACAGCTTGTTTGAAGACAACGCAGAATACGGCTATGGTATGAATCTTGCTTATACTCACAGAAGAGAGCAGCTTACAGACAATATCAACAAAGCAATTGAATTGGGCGTTGACGATGATATCAAAGCCGCATTTACAGCATGGTTAGAAGCCAAAGACGAAGGCGACGCATCTAAATCAGCAAGCGAAGTAGTAAAACAATTAATTGACCAAAAAGCAGCAAGCGCAAGCGGAGAGTTAAAAGAAGTATTGACTCAGATAGCAGAAGCCAAAGATTGCCTTGTCAAGAAATCTATTTGGATTTTTGGCGGTGACGGTTGGGCTTATGATATCGGTTACGGCGGTTTGGATCATGTGCTTGCTTCAGGTGCTGATGTCAATGTTTTGGTGTTAGATACAGAAGTTTATTCTAATACAGGCGGTCAGGCTTCCAAGGCTACACCCACAGGTTCGGTTGCTAAGTTTGCCGCAAGCGGTAAATACACTAAGAAAAAAGATTTGGGTATGATGGCAATGAGCTATGGCTATGTTTATGTTGCTCAAGTTGCTATGGGTGCCAATATGAACCAAGTCCTAAAGGCTATGATAGAAGCCGAAAAATACAAAGGACCTTCACTTGTTATAGCTTATGCAACCTGTATTAACCACGGTATTGATATGTCCAATGGACAGCTAGAAACCAGAAAGGCAGTTGAAAGCGGTTATTGGCATCTATATAGATTTAATCCCGAGCTTGCGGATCAGGGCAAAAATCCTTTCACCTTAGATTCAAAAGAGCCTACAGGCGACTATAAAGAATTTATATTGAAAGAAACACGTTATGCCGCACTTCAAAAGACCAATCCCGAAGCTGCTGCTAAACTGTTTGACAAAGCACAAGTTGACGCCAAAGACAGATTAGCCAGCTATCAAAAGCTTGCTCAAAAAACCGAATAAAAAACACTAAGAATAGCAATAAAAACCCCTTTAAAAAAACTGACTTCCAAAGGGGTTTTTATATTATCCACATATTTGTAAGTTTATTAAAATCAATTGCTATTTTAAAAGAATATATTATAATAACAAATAAAGATGGAGAAATATTGACAGGTGATCAATACTGTAAAGGATATTGGGAATAATGAAACGAGCAATGTTGAAAAGATTTAGTGCTGTATTAATAGTTCTATTAATTTTTTGCATCTCATTAGGGTTAACAGCGTGTAGTGATTCCGTTTTCAAGGATGATAATTCTAAGGCATTCTTTGGACATCTATGTAGGCTAGGCGGTTCTCAAGATAAGATTAAGGTAGAAAGTGTTTCCGCATATTATCATGACTATAAATGCTATTATAACGCCAAATATGAAATATTTTTGGATAGCAGCAACGAATGGGAAAAACATGATACCATATTTGTTTTTGCTGGTACAGAATATGATGCTTCATTCAGCGATGAGAATGGTCCTGTGTATTTTTCAAAAACTTATGAAAAATACCTGACAGCAAAAGACAAAGGTAAAAAGAAAGTGTTTTCACAAAAAGAAATAGATAATTTTATCAACGATTATTTTTCTAATAAATAATAATAAATTAATTAACTTGCTCAAAAAACAGAATAAATAATTTTTGATAAAACTTCAAACCCCTCAAAAAACTTGAGGGGTTTTTGTCATAATTTTTTATGGCATTATCTATAAAGTAACAATCATATTATATTTTGTATGATTGTATTCAAAAAAATATTAAAAATAATTCCCTATATGCTTTTGACAGCGATTTTGGTGTGCGTACCTGTGTTTGTCTTACCTCATATTAATAATAAGACTGACAATACACCCAAACAAGACTATGCAGGGCTTATAAGCATGTGGCATATAGAAAACTTTGAGGGTGGGAGTTTTAGCAGATATCAGTATCTTTTACGTCAGATGATAGAACTTGAAAAAAAACACAAAGGCTTATTGGTCAGCATCAAAGTTCTTAGCGCTTTTGAAGCACGCAATCTGGTTGAACAAGGGCATTTGCCTGATTTGGTCAGTTTTGGAACAGGTGCGGGAGATGTTTTTTTGGAGCATGTTATAGCATATAACGGCAAGCTCAATATAAGGCAGGAGTTTATTAGTTCTGGCACGGTAGGCGGCAAGATAAAAGCTGTAGCCTATATGAGCGGCGGATATTTTGTTATGTGCAATAAAACCCTAATAAAAGAAGCAGGAATTGACACACAGGCTGAATTATTAGATAATGTATACAAGGCTACTCACACCTATAATAAAGGCAAGAGTATAAGATATTCTCTTGTTACTGCTAGAGCTGACAATATACCGCTTGCGGCTTTGATCAAAAACTCATCAAAAACCGCTCAGGAAAATTCTGTTTTGTGGGCAGAAAATCAGTTTGAAGCATATAATAAATTCGTTACAGGTTCTGCTTGCATACTGTTGGGGACTCAAAGAGATTTACATAGAGTGCTTAACCGCATAAGCCAAAACAACTTTTTTGAGTATGATGTACGGTATCTAAAAGGTTATACAGACCTTGTTCAATATCTAGCAATAACATCAAAAGACCAAAAAAGGCAAGAGACGGCTCAGCTGATTGTACAATATCTTACTGACCAGTCTGCTCAACGAAACCTTACAGGTGTTGGAATGTTTTCGGCTGACGGTAACAATTATTATTCAGCTCAAATGCTAAAAGATATGGAAGCAAGTATAAACCAACCTTTAATTACGCCTAATGCTTTTACTTCATCTAAAAAAACATCTAATCTTAATGACCTTACGATATTGGCTGTCAAAGGCGATAAAACGGCACAAAACCGAATAAAAGCTGAATTTGATATATAATTTTAAAAGGATTAATATGACGGTATTTAATAATATTGAAATTTTGAATAATGAAAGCCTTGCAAAATACACAAGTATAGGAATAGGCGGCAATGCTGATTATTTTATAAAAATCCGCTCTAAGCCTGACCTATATGCCGCCATAGAATGGGCAGAAAAAAACAGTCTGCCGATTACTGTCATAGGGCGGGGAAGCAAGCTTTTAATAAGCGATAAAGGTATAAGGGGTGTGGTATTGCAGCTGCTTGGAATGGATTCGATGGTTATTGAAGACCGCTTTGTATATGCTGAGGCAGGAGCAAGCCTTATAAGACTAGCCAACCTTACCGTGTCTCAAGGACTTAGGGGTCTGGAATGGGCAATAGGTATTCCCGCATCTGTGGGCGGTGCCGTTACAATGAATGCAGGAGCTTATGACGGCTCAATATCTGATTGCATTATAGAAGTTGAGGTTTTTAACGGCACGGGCTTTGAAAGGTTGTCTAATGAGCAGTGCCAATTTGATTATAGACAAAGTGTTTTTATGCAAAGGCCTGAGCTAATAATAACTTCTGCCAAAATGGGTCTTGTGCCGGATTCAAGAGAAAGGCTTCAAGAAAAAGTCAATTTATATAAACAAAAAAGGGCGGCTTCTCAGCCTATGGGAAGAACATGCGGCAGCACATTTAAAAAGATTGGGGATGTTTCACCTGGTGAAGTTTTGGATAAAGCAGGACTCAAAGGATATACAATAGGCGGAGCTATGGTTTCACCTGCTCATGCCAACTTTATAATTAATAAGGGCAATGCTACTTGCCAAGATGTTTTGATGCTGATAGAATATATGCAAGAAACAATTTTTGAAAAAATTGGCAAAATGCCTGAACTGGAGATACGGGTACTCGGAGAATTTTAATGAGATTTTGGGGCGATTATCACACGCATACTATATACAGTCATGCTTTGGGCACAATAGAACATAATGTCCAGCAGGCGGTAAAAAAAGGTTTAAAACAAATAGCTATTACTGATCACGGCTTTAGGCATATGGCGTTTAATGTCAGACGGTTTGACTTTAAGTACATGAAAAAAGATATCGAGTATATAAAGGACAAGTATGACATTGACATATATCTTGGGCTTGAAACTAATCTTCAAAGCAATAACGGAACAATAGACATAAAAGATGAAGATATTAATAATCTGGATATTATACTTTGCGGATATCACAAACTTATTGTGCCTTCTTCTCCAAGAGCATTTTTTTCTTTTTACTTAGCTAATCAACTACCCTATCATAACAAATCAGACTTAAGACGGGGAAAAAACACGGAAGCGTATATAAAAGCTATTAATCGTTATCCTATAGACATTATAGTTCATCCCAAATACGGAATAGAAATAGATGTGGTTGAACTTGCCAAGGAATGCAAGAAGCTAGGTGTATATATGGAGCTTAACGGTAAGCGTATAAGTATGACAGAAGATGAGGTGCTTGCCGCCGCTGAAACGGGCGTCGGGTTTATTGCCGATTCGGATGCACATAAGCCTGAAAGAATAGGAGATATGAGTATTCCTATGCAATGGATAGACAAGCTCAAGCTCAATCCTGAGCAGATAGTTAATTTGGAAAAGATACCGGTATTTAGAAGCCGAAAAGCCAAGGGGTTATAAAAAATGGATTTGGTTATTGTTAGCGGAATGAGCGGTGCAGGCAAATCCACCTGCCTTAATGCGTTAGAGGATCTGGGCTTTTATTGCATGGATAACATATTGCCCCAGCTTATTCCTGATGCGGTATATGCTATGGCAATAAGCAGAGAAAAAACCTATGAAAGTTTTCGCATCGCAGATGCCCGTGTGGGTGAGTTTTTTTCAGGGATTTATTCGGCATTAGATAAGCTCAAGCTTAACGGTTATAATTATCAGCTCTTGTTTTTGGATGCTGAAGACGATGTTTTGATTAACCGATTTAACGAAACCAAAAGGGCTCATCCTTTAGCTAAGGGTGTTCCTATGCATCAAGCTATCGAAAAAGAACGCAAGCTTTTAAAAGACCTAAAAAGTTCTGCTGATATTGTCATTGATTCTACATCTTTGGATATAAAAGGCTTGAAGCAAAAGGTGTATAACGAATTTGCCGCAATACAGAGCCATCAGGGTATTGCAATAGTCACTTTTGGGTATAAGCGAGGGATTCCTAAAGATTGTGATATTGTTTTTGATACCAGATTTTTGGAAAATCCGCATTATGTAAAGGAAATAAAAGATTTTACAGGCAAAGATTCAAGAGTGCGTGATTATGTGTTTAAAGACGGCAGAGCAGAAGAATATTGTCAGCATATCTACAAGCTTTTACTTTTTGTATTAAAAGATTATCAAAAAGAGGTAAAACAGCTTCTCACTCTTGGCATAGGCTGCACAGGGGGTAAGCACCGTTCAGTAGCTATAGGAGAGCGTTTGAAAGAACTCTTAAGCGAAAGCGGATATAATGTTGAGACCTTTCACCGAAATCTGCTTATGGAATAAAATAGACAGGTTAGAAGTTTTTATGACATTATCCCAAATAGCCAAAAATGATATTATCAAAAAGCCGATGGATGAAAATTGGGCTTTGGTTGAATTGTCAGCTATTATTCATACCTCAGGCAGTTTAATAATTTCCAGAGGTAATATAAGCATTGAAATAGTCAGCGAAAATGAAAATTTGGGTATAAGAATTGAAAATATACTCAAGATATTTTATGGCAAAGATATTTTGACAGCAGATAAAACTATTATAGGCAAACAGGTTTACAAAACTGTAATACCTCAGGATGTCGCCAAAACGGTCTTAAAAGACTGTGGGATAATCGAGTACACTTTGGACGGCGGTCTTTCTATAATAAAAGGCATTGACCGTTATCTTATAATGGATCAGGCAGGCAAATACGCTTATATAAGAGGGGCGTTTTTGGGCGGCGGATACATTATAAAGGGCAAAGGTTATAGGCTGGAATTTGTGTTTTCCGACCAAGTGTTGGCGGCAGATTTCCAAAAATTATTAAATAACATCGGTATTATGTCAAAAAATGCCTTGCGAAAATCAAAATATGTATTATACTTAAGTAATAGTGAATATATTTGTAATCTATTGGCAGCAATAGGAGCGGATAAGGCGGTTTTAGATATATATAATGAGCTTGCTAACCGTTCTGTCAGAAATGCAGCCAACCGTACAGCAAACTGTATTAATGCCAATATTGACAAGGCAGTAAATACAGCCGTAAGACAGGCAGAGGCAATTGAGTATATAGAAACCAAAAAAGGTTTGGATTTTTTACCTGATAAGCTAAGAGAAGCAGCTTTAATGCGTAAAAACAATCCTTCTGCAACATTACAGGAGATTGCCGAGAAAATGAATTTGTCAAAAAGCGGACTAAATCATAGAATGTTAAAAATCATTGAAATATCTAACAAATTAGTGGAGGGCAAGGATGCCGAATAAAGAAGTCACCGTTAAAAAAACAGGCGGAATACTCAATAAGGATGCAGCGCAAATAGTTCAGAGAGCTATGCGTTATGAGAGTGAGATTTCTTTTGAGCAAAAGTTCAAAATTATTAATGCCAAAAGCATTATGGGTGTAATTTCACTTGGACTCAAAAGCGGCGACAAGGTTGTAGTTTCCGCTAAAGGCGACGATGCCGAAGCTGCAATAAACGATATCGCAGAGATTTTGGAAAACGAATAAAACTTTTGTGGCTAAAAACTTTTGCGGTTAAAGCTTTTTTTAACCGTTAGATTTTTTTGTTGTAAAAATTTAATCAGATATATTTTTTGTTCTTATTTATCAAACATTTTTATGCTCGTCTAATTGTTGGAAATTTATTAATTATTAAGATATTGTTATTATTAAAATAAAAGGCAGGGCATCTCTATAACTAGTTATCCTTGATTGACAAATTGTGATTAAATTAATACAATTAAAACAATTATATAAACTTCTTTTTAAATTTATAGGATTAAACTTGGTAATAATTTGTAAAGAGGAAACAAGATATACCAAAAAATTGCAGAAAAATCTATTTTATCATGATATTGCATATAATTAAATGTAATAAATTAGCACTAACGATAGATTTCAAGTGAAGATACAGGGGGGGAGTTTATGAGTAAGTTATTAGGTTCGGATTATTTACTCTTATTATTATATCTCGATAATAAAAAAACGATAAAAGGGACTGTCAGATTAACTAAAATGATGTTTTTATTTAATCAAGAAATAGCACCACTTTTAACAAAAAAAGGTATTGAATCAGATCAATTACCTCAATTCATTCCTTATAATTTTGGGCCATTTTCAAAGGATTTATCTGAACAAACAGAGTTTTTTAAAAATATCAATTTTATTAAAGCTAAAAATATTTATGCTAGAGAAGAAATGGCAGAAGTTGATGATTGGGAAGAAGGTCCATTTTTTGGCTATGATCAGTCTAATAGCTTTAATTTAGATTCAAAATATATTGAATACGCAATAGACGATAAGGGTATAAAATTTGTTGAACAAAAGATTTTAAATCAAATTAGTCCTGAAATATTAAATATTATAGAGCGTTTTAAAAACAAAATAGTGAAAACAAGTATAAAAAACATATTATATTATGTTTATTCTAATTATCCTGATTATGCAAAAAAATCAATAATAAAGGATGAAGTACTAGGCGAAGATAATGAATGAGAAAATAACAGAAGAAAAAATGACCTATTTATTTATAAAGAACTTTGACAGAAAAGGTCAACAACTTATAAGTGAGGTTCCTGTCTTTGCAAAGTCTGTTGATATGGTTAATTATAACAGAAAAGAAAACACAATAACAGCAATAGAGTTTAAACAGACTAAGTGGAAAAAAGCAATAGAACAAGTTTTAGCTTTATCTATAGCCTTTGATTTTTTAGAAATTTGCATATTAGAACCTAAAACTCAAAAGTGTAAAAATACAATTATTGAAGAGTGTAAGAATAGAGGAATTGGTTTATATTTTATTGATACAGAAAAAGAAAAGATAAGTCATGAAGTTATGCCAATAAACAAAATAGATATTTGGCAATTACAAAAACTAGAGATTCTATCTTATATAAGTATGAGGGGAAATTGATGAATAATATATTAAGATTGGTTCGATACAATACAGGAAATGATAAAAAAATATTTATAGATTTTAAGAATAATTTTAATGCAATTTTGATGAATGCAACAATAGTTGCCTATAGCGGCTCAGCGATTGCGGACTTAGTAACAGTTCATAAAAACAAATATATTATTGATCCACAAACACATATTTTTCAACAAGAGATTTCTGCATTAACTTCAACTAATAAAAAGGGAGAAACATCTCTAAAGAAATCTATTGAAAAATATATAGATTCATTGCCAAATTTTTTTAGTGAATCTCTCAAGAAAGGTAAAAATATAGCCGCTCAAGAAGTCTTAAACAGACTTAGTGACTTGGTACAGAGCGTTAGTGATTTTCAGTTAAAATACGTAAAGTCATTTATTGAAAAAAAAGAATATAATAAATATTTAGAATTTTTAAACGAAGATAGTAGCCCTAAGCCTAAATTATTAATAGCTCCATACTTTATGATAAAAAAGGAATATGATAAAAATGAAATAGATTTATGGATGCATGTTAATGAAAAAGCAATTAAGCTTTTTGTTGAGAAAGTTGCTTCTCTAGGTTATCCTATATCTGCACAACTTGTTTTAGATAAAGATGTTCTTGAGCGATTAGATTTAGATTTAATCTTACAATCCTACAAAGATATATCGTTTGAATACGTTTTTATTTGGATTGACGATTTTATTCCGTTGACAGCACCGATTAAGCAAAAAAAAGCATTTTTCGAGCTAATCGTTGGGTTAAATAGCATTAATAAAAAACCAATTATGGCATATGGTGGATATGATTCAATAATATTATGTCATGAACAATCTAAAGCAAGACTATATGGGGTAGCTCATTCAGTTGGTTATGGAGAAGCAAGACAAATCACCCCAGTAGGTGGTGGATTGCCAGTTAATAAATATTATTTATATCCAATTCATCAGAGATTGAGAATGGATGAAATTTTTACAATTATGTATCAAAAAGGTTATTTTGATTCAAAAATAGATACTGAAGAAAGGGCAGAAAAATATTATAAAGAATTATGTAGCTGTCCTCAATGTAAAAAAATTATTAAAGACGATATTGATGAATTTCAACAATTTAATGATTCTATTCCGTTTACTATGAAAAATGGGATAAGGCGTAATCGACCCACGTCTGATGCATCATATATTTCAGCCAAACATTTTATGTTTTCTAAAGAAAGTGAATGGGAAGGATTATATAAGTTTTCGTATGATGAGTTATTAAATCAATATGAAAGCGGAATTAAAAATTATAATAGCAGTTTATTATGTGCTTTTGGCGAATGGAAAAAATTCTATGGATAAAGTAGTTGTATTTACGGGTGCAGGGTTTTCAGCACCTGCAGAAATTCCTCTTCAAAGTAACATTATTAAGGAAATGTTTTATAAGCCAACTCCTAGTTTTCTTGAGAGTACTAAAGAAAGTAAAAAACTATTGAAATCCTTCATTTTAATAGGCCTGTTTTTATTAGACGAATATTCTACAGTAGATACTGCTGAATTGCATAGTATGAACAGGCTTTTTAAAAGATTAAATAAAATATATGAAATAAATAAAGTCAATAATGATGATGATGAACTAGCAATAGAACAAATTAAAAAGTTAAATGAACGAACAAATTATAATCCATTTTGTGAAATAGCAGCATTTGACATGCTTGATGCGCAAGTTTATCGACTATTACTGCTGTTAAAAGAAAGCATAAGGGAAAAGCTTGTAAAATCAAGGTTATTAGTAAATTTGGAAGATGTTTTTACAATTTTTGATAAAGCAATAAAATCAAAAGAAAATTGGCATAGATTTTCATATAATGAACTTGACAGTCTTGAGCATGCATTATTAAGGCTGTTTACATATTATTTTGGTAGACGCATAAATAGCTTTAATAATTTTAATGAATACGATTCCTTTATAAAATACATTGAGTTACATAAAGTTACTGTAATATCATCTAATTGGGATGTTATTTTAGAAAAAAATTTTATTCATAATAAAATAAAATATGATTTATGTTTAAATAGCGAATATTATAAAAGTGATTTAAGAAATAATAACTTAAATGCTAAAAGTATTAAATATTTAAAATTACACGGTTCAATAAATTGGTTTCATTGTTTAGAGTGTGGAACAGTAAACTTAATTGAAAAAAAAGATATTGGAACGTATTTATTTGATGATAAAATAAATGAGCAATGCCTACAATGCAAAGCCTCATCTAATTCAGATATGACATTATTAAGACCAGAAATTATTACGCCCACTATGGTTAAGGATATTAAAAGTCAATTATATAATAATATATGGAAAAAAGCAGAATATGAATTAAATATGGCTAATAAAATAATATTTTTAGGTTACTCATTGCCTATAGCAGATTTTGAAATAAGATATTTATTAAAGAAAAATATTGATAAAAAAACGAAAATTGATGTAGTTCTGATTGAGACAGATAAACCTGATGCCAATAATAATTCTCCTGAGTTTAGATTTAAATCTCTATTTTCTAAAAATGAAATAGAATTTCATTATAATGGATTTAATAACTACTTTAAAACAGTATAACAGTTAAATGGAAATTGTTGACAACTAAGTCAATAATGTTATCATAATACCTATGAAACCATTTGTTCATTTACACGTACACACAGAATACAGTCTTTTAGACGGGGCAATTAGGCTGGACGAATTATTTCAAAGATGTGCCGACCTCAATATGCCCGCAGTTGCCATGACAGACCATGGCAATATGTTTGCCGCGTGCAAATTTGATGCCGCAGCGGTTAACTTTACAGAAGGCGGCAAAGGCGATGTTGAAGCATTTCACAAGGCAAAAAAGCAATACAAGGTCAAGCCTATTTTTGGATGTGAATTTTATGTTACGCCCGATATGCACAAAAAGGAAAGCAATAACGGTAAAATCCCTAAGTTTAACCATCTGGTTTTGCTGGCAAAAGATAATATAGGTTATGCCAATCTTGTAAAACTCAATTCTTTGGCTTACACTCAAGGTTTATATTATAAACCTAGAATTGATAACGAGCTGTTAAAAAAGCATTCCAAAGGACTTGTTTGTCTTTCGGCATGTATAGCAGGCGCTATCCCTCAGGCACTTCTTAACGGCAATACTAAAGAGGCCGAAAAAATTGCACTTATGTATAAGGATATGTTTGATGAGGGCGATTTTTATATAGAAATTCAAAACCACTTTATAGACAAACAGATTTTGGTCAATCCTCAGCTTATCGACCTTGCCAAAAGGCTTGATATTAAGCTTGTCGCAACTAATGACTGCCATTATCTCAAAAAAGAAGATGCCGAAATGCAGAGCGTACTGCAATGCATATCATTTAGAGAAGTTTTGGATAACCGTGCAGGCGCAGAAGATGGGGATTATTTTCCTACCAATGAGTTTTATCTCAAAAGCTATGACGAAATGCATGAGTTTTTTGGGTATATAGAAGAAGCACTTGATAATACGCTAGAAGTTGCCGAAAAGTGCAATATGAGGCTTGATTACAGAAAATCCCTTTTGCCTAACTTTATTCCGCCTGATAATAAACAGCCTTATGAATACCTAAGAGAGCTTACATATAACGGTCTTAACAAAAAGTACAAAACCCTTACTGACAAGATTATTCAAAGAGCCGAATATGAACTTGACATAATCCATAGACTTGGGTTTGTTGAGTATTATCTCATTGTCTGGGATTTTATACACTATGCCGAAAATCAAGGCATACCTGTAGGGCCAGGCAGAGGCAGCGGTGTAGGAAGTATAATTGCTTATGCCACAGGCATAACCAAGGTTGAGCCGTTAAAATACGACTTGCTGTTTGAAAGATTTCTCAATGAAGAAAGAGTTTCTATGCCTGATTTTGACGTTGACTTTTGCTTTGAGCGGCGTAACGAGGTTATAGAGTATGTAGTTGCAAAATACGGCTCACAAAATGTTTCCCAAATAGTAACTTTTGGAACACTTGCTATGAAAGCTGCTATCAAGGACGTAGCTAGAGTTTATGGCGAGCCTTACAGCTTATCCGACAGAATAACCAAGATGATTGGTATGGCGGACAGAAAAGCCAAGCTAAAAGATCTGGTAGGG